>JAFQMR010000061.1 GCA_017396175.1 Clostridia bacterium | reverse complement strand
TTCTTTTAAGCCGCCGATCGGGAGAACTTTACCCCGAAGCGACAACTCCCCTGTCATTGCCACGTCACCTCTTACAGGGATCCCGCTCAGAGCCGACAGGATAGCGGTAGCCATTGCCGCACCTGCCGACGGGCCGTCCTTCGGAACAGCGCCCTCAGGAGCGTGGAGATGAATATCGGAAGAACGATAGAAGTCAACGGGTAAATGCCATTCGTCGGCACGTGAACGAACATAGCTGATTGCGAGATGAGCCGATTCCTTCATCACATCTCCGAGAGAGCCTGTCAACTCGATCTTCCCCGTTCCCTTGAGCACAGCAACTTCTATCGGAAGCATCTCGCCTCCTACCGAAGTCCAGGCGAGTCCGTTAACGCATCCGATCTCATTTTTAGGACGTTCCGAATCGGATTTATACTTCACGGGACCGAGATACTCGTGTAAGGCGGTCACCTTAACAACCGCTTCGCCACCGGCAATCTTTTTGGCAGCTTGTCTGCAAATTTTGGCAATCAAACGTTCTAATTGACGTACACCTGCTTCACGAGTATAACCGTCAATCAGTAAACGAAGCTGTTTATCGGCCAGCTTCAACTGCTTTGATGTCAATCCGTTTTCGGCAAGCTGTTTCTTTATGAGATGACGTTTGGCGATTTGGAACTTTTCCTCTGCCGTATAGCTCGAAAGCGTCAGGACATCCATACGGTCGTATAAAGGGCCGGGAATCGCAGACGCATCGTTTGCGGTTGTCAAAAACACCACTTTCGACAGATCAAACGGCACCTCGATGTAGTGATCCGTGAACGCAACGTTTTGTTCAGCATCCAGAACCTCGAGCAAAGCCGCTGAAGGATCACCGCGAAAATCGTTCCCCATCTTATCAATTTCGTCCAGAAGAATCAACGGATTGGCTGTTTTAGCCTGTTTGACAGCCGTCATGATCCGCCCCATCATCGCACCGATGTAGGTTTTACGATGGCCTCGGATATCCGATTCGTCGCGGACACCGCCGAGCGACACGCGAACGTATTCACGCCCCATTGCTTTTGCAATCGAACGCGCGATCGACGTTTTACCGACACCGGGAGGACCGACAAGGCACAGCACCTGCGCACTGCGACGTTCGGTCAACTGCCATACGGCCATCAGCTCCAGAATGCGCTCTTTTACGTCCTTCATGCCGTAATGCTCTTTGTCCAAAAGCTTCTCAGCGGCGGATAGATCTGTTTTATCGGTGCTGTAAATGCCAAACGGCAACGACAATACCGTATCAAGATAATTGCGCACCACGGTTGCTTCGTGCGAACCGGAAGGCATCTTGGAGAGCTTGGCAACTTCTTTGAGAAAATGCTCGGCGGTGGCTTCGGGAAGCGTCATCTTAGCGATCGTTTTACGATATTCGTCCGCCTCTTCGATCGGATTATCCGCTTCTCCCAGTTCCTCGGAAATGGCTTTCATCTGCTCACGGAGGTAGTATTCTTTCTGGTTTTGTTCCACCTGATCCTGCACACGGGATTGGATCGTCTGCTCCAAAGCGGCGATGGCGCCTTCGCGTTCCAATAACACGAGAAGCTCTTCCATTCGCTTTGTAACAGAGGCGGTTGCAAGCAAGCGTTGCTTTTCTTCAACGGAAAACGGCATATTGGAGGCAATATAATCCGCCAGCTCACCTGCATTTTCTATCGAATGTACGGCTGCTGTCATATCCGACGATACATCGGGAGTCAGCTTTGCATAGGAATCAAAATACGAACGGCATCCGCGAATAAACGCCTGCTCACGTAAAGCACCTATAATGGAGCCTTCGCTGCAGCGGATAACCTGCGCCATCATAAACGGATCATCCTGCAGTACATGACAAAGACGCGCACGGTATTGTCCCTCGACCACGACACGTAACGTGTCATTCGGGGAGCGCAAAACCTGACGTACTTTCGCGACAACACCGATGGTGTATAACTGTTTATGAGAAGGATCTTCGTCATTGATATCCCGTTGAGTCACGAGAAAAATGGTCTGATCGAATTTCATGCTTTCACCGAGCGCCGCAATCGACTTATCACGACCGACATCGAAGTGTATCGGATTACCCGGGAACACCACAAGTCCTCGCAACGCAAGCAACGGCAAGGTTTCCGCCTTCCATTCTCCTTTACGAACGATCATAGAGAATTCTCCTTTTAAAGAACAAAACAAGCCAGACAGCTGTCATCGGAAACCGGAAGACACGACCATCTGACTCAGTTTTGTACGGGACATTACGCTGTAGCAATCTTTTTCTTTTGAGCGCGTGCTTTTGTCGTATTCTTCATACGGGACGGCTTGCGCTCGGGATTAAAATACAATTCGGGTTCTCCGTTGTTTTGAACCGTATCCGCCGTGATCACAATTTTCTCAATCGTCGGATCCGAGGGAACGGAGAACATATACTTTGTGAGCAAGGATTCCATTGCCGAACGCAGGCCGCGAGCGCCGGTATTAAGCTCGATGGTTTTGTTCACAATGGCTTTCAGCGCATCCGGTGTGAATTCAAGAGTGACACCGTCCAGCTCAAACAAACGGATATATTGTTTCAAAAGCGAGTTTTTGGGCTCAACAAGGATCTTAACGAGCGCCTCGGTGTCGAGAGCCTGTAATGCCGTAACGATCGGCATACGTCCAACCAGCTCGGGGATCAGGCCGTATTTGATCAGGTCCTGCGGAATCACCTGCGCATACAGGTCGCTCAATTGCATATCGTGCTTGGACTTTACATCGCTTCCGAAGCCGAGAGAGCCCGACGCCACACGGCGCTCAACGATCTTATCGATGCCGTCAAAAGCGCCGCCGAGAATAAACAGAATGTTGGAGGTATCGATCTGAATGAATTCCTGCTGAGGATGCTTACGGCCACCCCCGGGAGGAACGTTCGCAACGGTGCCTTCCACGATTTTGAGCAAAGCCTGCTGAACGCCTTCGCCGCTGACATCGCGCGTGATCGAGGGATTTTCACTGCGGCGGGCAATTTTATCGATCTCATCAATATAGATGATGCCGCGCTGTGCACGTTCCACCGAACCGCCGGAAGCCTGAATCAAACGAAGAAGGATATTCTCAACATCCTCACCGACATAACCGGCTTCGGTCAATGTGGTCGCATCGGTGATTGCAAACGGTACATCGAGCAGCTTCGCAAGCGTTTGTGCCAGCGCTGTCTTACCGACACCGGTCGGGCCAAGAAGCAACACGTTGCTTTTTCCGAACTCCATATCGGTGTCTTTTCCGAAATAAATACGCTTATAGTGATTATACACCGCAACGGACAACGCGATCTTCGCCTGATCTTGCCCGATCACATATTCGTCGAGCCCTTTTTTGATTTCACGGGGCGTCGGCAGATACGGCGGTTGCTCATCCGCTTTTTCGCGCTTGGGACGCGCCGTTTCGCCGAGACTTTCGTGGAGGATCTGTCCGCACAGTGTGATGCATTCGTTACAAATAAATACATCGGGACCGGCGATCAATTGTACGACTTCATCTTGCGATTTACCGCAAAAAGAACAGCAGATCTCTTCTTTTTTAGGCACCGTCAATCATCCTCTCTAAACGTATTATCGATAAAAGACATCAGGCGCGCTTGGAAATGACCTTATCGATCAGACCGTATTGCATAGCCTGCTCCGCCGACATATAATTGTCGCGCTCGGTATCGGCTTCGATGGTCGCCAGAGGCTGACCGGTCATTTCGGACAGCATCTGATTCATACGCCCGCGGATATACAGAATGTGGTCGGCGTGAATTTTGATATCCGAAGCCTGACCTTGCGTGCCGCCGAGCGGCTGGTGAATCATAATTTCGCTGTTCGGGAGCGCGTAACGCTTGCCCTTAGCGCCGGCCGCGAGAAGAAACGCGCCCATACTGGCCGCCATGCCGATGCAGGTGGTGGAAACATCACACTTAATAAACTGCATCGTGTCATAGATCGCCATACCGGATGTCACCGAGCCACCGGGGCTGTTGATATACAGATGGATATCCTTGTCGGGATCCTGACCTTCCAGATACAGCAGCTGAGCCACGATCAACGAAGCTGTCGTATCATTCACCTGATCGGACAATAATACGATGCGGTCGTTCAGCAAACGGGAAAAGATATCGTACGAACGCTCACCGTGTCCGGTCTGTTCCACAACATAAGGTACATAATTACTCATTTGGTATACCCACCCTTTCTTCTGTTATTGCGTAGTATAGACGATATTTTACGGGTTAATCAAAAAGGATCATTCCGCGGTAACGACCGCGTTATCCTTGAGGAAACCGAGAGCCTTTTCAACTTCCAAATCGCTCGAGATGCCCTGAACGGGAATGTAGCTCTTAACCTTGTCGACATCCATCTTGTAGGCATCGGCCATCTTCTTATACTCTTCTTCGATCTCCTCTTCGGTCACCGTGATATTTTCCGCCTTCACGATCGCCTCCAGAGCAAGACGCACCTTCACCTGACGCTCAGCCTGCGGGCGGAAGCCTTCTTCAAAGCTCGCCATATCCATGCCGGTATACTGCATATAGGTGTCGATATCAAGGCCCTGAGACTGAAGTCTGTAAGCAAAATCACGCACATGATCTTTCACACAATTGTTGATCATCGCGTCGGGAATTTCGACTTCCATACCTTCGACCAGCTTGTCGAGAAGAGCCGAATCAAACGCATCGTCCGCCGCTTTCTCGTTCATCTTGGTCAGACGATCACGCGCGTCGGCTTTCAGCTCATCCAGCGTGTCAAACTCACTGCACTCTTTCGCGAAATCATCGTTCAGCTCAGGAAGCTCCTTCACCTTGATCTCATGCAGCTTGCACTTAAAGACAGCCTCTTTTGCCGCAAGCTCTTCGGCCTGATAATCTTCGGGGAACGTCACGTTGACATCAAACTCTTCGTCGATCACCTTGCCGACGATCTGATCCTCAAAGCCGGGAATAAACTGGCCCGAACCGAGCACCAGCGAATAGTTCTCCGCCTTGCCGCCCTCAAACGGAACCTCATCCACAAAGCCTTCGAAATCAAAGACAACGGTATCGCCGTTCTGAGCCGCGCGGTCTTCGACGGACACCATACGCGAATTGCGCTCCTGCAGCTTCGCGATCTCCGCGTCAACCTCTTCGTCGGTAACGTCCTTCACCGTACGGGGGGCTTCCAGGCCTTTATACTGACCGAGAGTCGCTTCGGGCTTCACGGTGATGGTGGCCTTAAATACAAGGCCCTCCTTGCCGACCGAGACCACGTCAAGATCGATCTGATCCTCGACATAGGAATATCCGGATTCCGCGATCGCTTCGTCAAGCGCGACAGGATACATGTCGTTCATGGCTTCGTCGTAGAACACACCTTCGCCGTAGAGCTTCTCTACGAGATGACGGGGCGCCTTACCTTTACGGAAGCCGGGGACATTCAATTTACCGATATTCTTCTTAAACGCCTTCGCAACAGCGGCTTCAAACGCCTCTGCGCCAACCTCGATTTCCAATTCGACGCGATTGGTCTCCTTTTTAGTAGCTGCTTTCAAGCTCATGATTTACTCCTCCTAACACTTGTTGTACGTTCCTTACGTATCTACGTACATAACTTATGAAAGTATATCATAACCGAACGGAATTTGCCACCCCTTTTTTAAAAAATACATGGATTTTTCGTTAATTTTTTAATAATTTCGGATACAAAAAAGGAAAAGCACCGCTTTTACAAAACGAAAAGCGGTGCAAATTGTAAAGAATCCCCGGAAATTAATTGAAGGGAAACGCCGTTATACTGTCCGTTAAATGCTTTTGAGATCGCGTTGCGGCCGTGAATATGGCCGTAATAGCAACGGTTAATGCGAAGTGTAACCAGCGCACGCATCATATCCTCACACACCGTTCCCGCATATACGGGCGGATAATGCAAAAACACGATTGGTTCAAGCCCCTTATCCCGAGCGGCCTGCACAGACATCGTCAGACGGCCGATTTCACGATTGAGAATCTTTTTGTCAGCGTCCGCCTCTGCATCATAAAACCATCCGCGGGTACCGCAAACCGCTCTGCCGTCGCCGAGATCATAACAATCATTATGCACAACACAAAGCGAATGTAATCCGTTTTCCTCAAAAAAACGAT
This sequence comes from Clostridia bacterium, assembly GCA_017396175.1. Classification (GTDB taxonomy): domain Bacteria; phylum Bacillota; class Clostridia; order Oscillospirales; family Acutalibacteraceae; genus RGIG1959. Next base: position 24,251 of record JAFQMR010000061.1, on the reverse strand, counting down.
CCATTTTCCGCCTTGTCTCCCACCAATAATCGTGGTTTCCCTTCAGGAGCAGCTTTTTACCGGGAAGCGATTGCAAAAAGCGAAAATCTTCAAGCGCTTCCTTCAATGACATCCCCCAGGAAATATCCCCTGCGATCACTACGACATCTTCATCGGTGATCCGTTCTTTCCAGTTCGCCGTCAAGCGTTCCACGTATCCGTGCCACCCTTGAAAATCATCCATCGGCTTATCGCTGCCGAGAGAGAGGTGCAGGTCCGCTATTGCATAGAGTGCCACAGCCTCTCCCCCTTTTACAATAAATTATTCCTCAATACCGAGCATATCGTACACGACACCGCGCATAGCATCCTTATCGCAGACACCGTTGAAACGAGGTGTGCGACCACGCAGGGACGCCAGCGGCGACGGTACGGGTTCAGCCGTTTTGCCGTTCAGCGCTTCGACCTTTTCAAACTCATCCATAGAAGAGGCATCGACATTAAGCGCTTCGAGGACGCTCGACGAGAACTTGTAGGGGTTGGCAGTCGAAGCGATCACTGTCGGGGTTGTGTCGCCGCTTTCGGCACGATACGTTTTGTAGACATGTACGGCAACCGCTGTATGTGTATCGCACAGGTAGCCGCAGGTTTCAAAGGTTTCACGAATGGTTTGAGCGGTCTCTTCATCGTCGCAGCAGCCACCGACAAAGAGCTCATCGATCGCCTTCTTAACCGTTTCCGACACCGTATATACGCCGTCTTTGGAAAGCGCCTCCATCAGGCGACGAATTTCCTTATCATCGCGTCCCGAAAGCTCGTAAAGCAGGCGCTCCAGATTCGACGAAATCAAAATATCCATCGAAGGCGAGCTCGTCGTGTAGAATGCACGATTACGATCATACACACCGTTTGCAATAAAATCCGTCAGTACGCGGTTACGGTTGGAAGCGCAGATCAGCTTGGCGATCGGCAGTCCCATACGCTTCGCGTAATACGCGGCAAGAATATTTCCGAAATTACCGGTAGGCACGACAACGTTCATCGGTTCGCCGATCGTCAGCACCTTATTTTTAAGCATATCGCAATAAGCCGACACGTAGTAGACGATCTGCGGAACAAGACGGCCCCAGTTGATGGAGTTCGCGCTGGAGAACATCATGCCGTTTTCGGCAAGCACATCGGCCACTTCGGGATCGGTGAAAATCGTTTTTACACCGGTCTGGGCATCGTCAAAATTGCCGCGGATCGCGCAAACAGAAACGTTCCCGCCTTCCTGTGTCACCATCTGAAGCTTCTGCATCGGACTGACACCGTCTTCGGGATAGAATACCAGAATACGAGTATGTGCGGCATCACGGAAGCCCTCAAGAGCCGCCTTACCCGTGTCGCCCGACGTAGCAACCAGAATGACAATTTCCTTGCCGTCGGACGTTTTTTCGGCGGACACGCGCATCAGATGCGGAAGGATCTGTAGCGCCATATCTTTAAAGGCGCAGGTCGGGCCGTGCCACAGCTCGAGAATTTGCGCGCCGTCCTCAAGAGGCTTCAAAGGAGCAATTTCGGGCGAACGAAAACGTTCGAGAGAATAGGCCGCTTCCGCACACGCTTTCACTTCCTCTTCCGTGAAATCGGTGAGGTATTTGGAAAGGACAAAGGTAGCACGCTCTACATAGGATTTATCTACCAGATACAAAATATCATCGTTTGTCAGCGCGGGAAAGGCTTCGGGAACAAACAAACCGCCATCCTTTGAAATGCCCTGCGTGATGGCTCGAGCCGCCGAAACACTGACATTGTTATCTCTTGTACTGAAATACTGCATACTGTCGACCTCCTAAAAATTACGTTCCTATTCTAATACATTCCTCTTCGGATGTCAAAGATTTCTCGAAAAAACTATAAGAATTTTTATAAAAAAGGCGATCAAGCAACAACTTCGGATAGCCGCGTGTCTCCAAATACTCATAAAGCCGCACAACAACCGTAATCCCTTGCCATTCCGAAGGCAAGGGCGTGCCGTCAAGGTCCAGCCCGAGAGCGACCGTCTTTTCCCCGCCGAGCGACAAAAAGTGATCAAGATGACGTTCGACAAACGAGAAATCCGCACCGCCGAGCTGAGAGGGACAGACGTTCAGCCCAACGATCCCTCCGCTGTCGCGCACGGCACAAAATTGAGCATCCGTTAAACTGCGCGGATGATCGTATACCGCTTTTGACAACGAGTGGGACGCCAGAAACGGACGACCGTCCGCCAGCGAAAATACGTCATAAAAGCCGGCCTCGTTCAGATGCGAGACATCGGGGTAAATACCGTATGCATACAGCTCCCTTACCGCCTCTTTTCCAAAGGCTGTCAAGCCGCTTTGGTTGTGCGACATACAGCCGTGCCCCAATGCATTCGTCCCATTCCACGTCAGCGTCATATACACAATTCCGTAATCGGCAAGCATACGTATACGTCGCAAATCGCGCCCGATCGCCGCTCCGTTTTCGACGGCCGCAAGCATCCGAAACGTACAACCGCTTGTGACGTCGGAGTGCGAGGAATCGATCTGACTCAAGGCATCGCGTTCCCGCCGCCATTGTATCAACATACGTTCTGCCGTTGCATACGAGGTGTCTTCGGATAAACCATCCGGCACGTAAGCCGCCATAACCTGAAACCATTCTTCAAAGAGAGCCGTGCCCCGTCGGTAATCCAGATCAAAGCCGTTTTCGTATAAGCTGCCGTGCTCGTTTACACAGCGCATCAACGTATCACAATGCAGATCAAAAAGCCGCATGAAGATCCCCTGCCTCATAAGCACTGATCAGGTGATCGATCTGCAACGGAATCATCGGATCGCGGTCTGCCACCCAGACCTCCACCACATCGAAGCGCGGTTGAAGATTGGACGGATACGCCCGCATATACAGCGAAGCCGTGCGAAGGATCTTATCCTGTTTGCTTTTGGTGACGGCTTCACGCGGAGAAATAAACGAGCTCTCCGAACGCGCCTTCACCTCAACAAACACAATATACGGGCCATCGACGGCAATTATGTCAATTTCGCCGAAGCGCGAATGATAATTCGAGGATAAAATGGTATAACCTTTGTCGCGCAGGAACCGTGCGGCCAACACTTCCCCCGCGATACCGCGTGTGGTGGCGTACATCGGCAATCATCCTCCTTGCTTTTGAAACAGCTTTTTCAAAAAGCTCGGACGGTGACACGGCAATACACCGTGCTCCAGAATAGCCGCGCAATGCGCCGCCGTTCCGTACCCCTTATGCGACGCAAAGCCGTATGCGGGATATTCCCGATCAAGCTCCAACATCAAGCGATCACGGCTGACCTTTGCGAGAATCGAAGCCGCCGCTACCGATGCCGACAGAGCGTCGCCTTTCACTAACGTTCTGGCAGGTGCCGAAAGGCCCGACGGAAGACGGTTGCCGTCCACAAGGATCAAATGCGGCACAACTTCGAGTCCGTCTACCGCTCTTTTCATCGCCAGAAACGTGGCTTGCAGAATATTCAGCGATTCGATCTCCTCGACCGTACTGAAGGCGATACTGTAGCTGAGCGCTTTCTCGCAAATAATCGGAAAGAGCTGTTCCCTCTTCTTTTCGGAAAGCTTTTTGGAATCGTTGAGTCCTTCGATTTCCGCATCGGGCGGAAGAATCACCGCCGCCGCACAAACCGGTCCCGCAAAAGGTCCGCGCCCTGCCTCGTCAACGCCGCACAGCATAAACAGCGGATCGCTTCGCAACGATGCATCAAATTCATAATTGGTCACTCCGCATTCTCCTTTCGGAAATCGTCGGGATGTTCCAGAGTAATGCGTCCGAGTTTACCGCCGCGATATTCGTCAAGAAGCATATTGGCCGCACGGGCCGTATCGACTTCGCCTCCGGCGATCAGCATACCGCGTTTGCGGCCGACCTCCTCGAGAAGCTCCCAAGCGGTTTCGGGAAGCGGCTCGGACAGCTTGTACCTTGCAATAAAGGATGAGCGATAATGGCGGCTGAGCATCAACACCAGATCACAGGCAAGCTCCTCGCAGTCAAGAATCTGATCGCGAATCGCACCGGTAAACGCAAGACGAAGCGCTGCTTGCTGGTCGTCGAATTTCGGCCATAAAACGCCCGGTGTATCAAGAAGCTGAGCGCCTGAGGGCAATGTAAACCATTGATTACCGCGAGTTACGCCCGGTCGATCTTCCGCTTTTGCTTTTGCGCTCTTGGCAAGACGGTTAATAAACGTCGATTTGCCGACATTCGGAATGCCGACCACCATCGCGTGAATCGGCCGTCCGACCATACCCTTGTGTTGCCAGATTTCGCGTTGCTCGGCAAGAGCCTCGTTCATAATACCGTCCAGCTTCTGAAGTCCTTTTCCCGTCTTGCAATCGGCCGGCAACACATAATACCCTTGCTTTTGAAAATACGCCACCCAGCGTTGGGTGGCGGCTTCATCGGCCATATCGGCTTTATTCATAATCAGTAACCGCGGCTTATCCGTTGCAAGCGCATCCAGCTCAGGATTGCGACTGCTGAGCGGAATACGCGCATCAATCACCTCAATGACCATATCCACCAGCGATAAGCTTTCCTTCAGCTTGCGGCGCGTTTTCGCCATATGCCCCGGGAACCATTGAATGGGTTTGTTCAGTTCCATAGTCTCCTCCTGATGTTAAAACGTACCGAACTGATCGAACGGGAAGAAACGAAGCACCGCTTTTCCGAGGATGTCCTCCACGGGGATACATCCGAGAACACGGCTGTCTGTGGAATTGTTGCGATGATCTCCGAGCACAAACACATGCCCGGGAGGTACAACAACAGGCTCCTTCAAGCCGGGAGTGTTCGGATACTCCACGTACGGCTCGTCAAGAATGTGACCGTCGATATACACCACATCCTTATCCCGATCCACCATCACCGTTTCGTTTTCAAGCCCGATAACACGCTTGATCAGCGGATTATTCCCCTCTCGCTTGATCACGACAATGTCGCCGCGTTCAGGCGAATAAAACGCTTTCGAAAGAACAAGGCGATCGCCGTCACTCAAGGTATTATTCATAGACGGACCGTCCACCTCAACAATGCGGACAAAAAACGCAAACAAGACCGCTACAAGAACAAGTGCGTACATGGCAATTTCCAGTAAATCAAAGACCGTTTCTATAAGAGAGCTTTTGACTGCTGTTTGTTTACGAGAATTCATACGATAACCTCCGATATGTATAGGAACGCGGGTATATGACCGCATAAATCATCAAGTATACACAGTATAGCACACTCAGAACCGAATGAAAAGAGGAAAATCGTTCGGATGTGTGAATTTTCCGAAAATAAAAAAAGAGGACGATTGCTCGTCCTCTTTTTTGTGCAAATTACAGGCGCTCCTTAACCTTCGCCGCCTTACCCACGCGATCACGCAGATAGTAGAGCTTGCTGCGGCGAACCTTACCGCGGCGAATGATCTTCACCGAATCCACGTTCGGAGAGTGCAGCGGAAACACACGCTCCACACCGACACCGTAAGACACACGGCGAACCGTAAAGGTTTCCGCAACACCGCTGCCGCGCTTCGCGATAACCGTGCCCTCAAAAGCCTACAGTCTTTCGCGCTCGCCTTCGCGGATCTTTACTTCCACGCGGATCGTATCACCGATCGCAAACTGAGGAACATTCTCCTTCAGGCTGTCAGCGCTCATCAATTTCAATGCATCCATGGTTTTTCCTCCTGTTTCTTCAGATATTCTTGCCCATCGGTGTCTCGCCGAAGCAGAGGAATATCCGCTTTCATGTCTTGCTTTCGCTTGGCAATCCTCCCCAATACGGTGTCGGAGCACCGCACGGATACCAAATACCGATATATATTATCACAACAATTCGCAATTTGCAAGTCTTTTTTAAAAATTATTGAAAAAGTTTTCCTTCTGCATCATAGACACCGAGACGCGCGATCTGTACGGTATCGGCAAGCTCTTCGCACACAGCATCCACAAGCAACGACGGATTGATGTTATTTTCTCCGCAGGGAAGCTCCAGCGTCAATGTTACCCTCCCGTCCTCTTCGGCGCTCCATACCGTGTTGCGGATAAAAGGCTTGATGTCTACGGTTTTCAGGGTTTTCTTTTTGGTTCGTTTTTGCACAAGGATCTCCGCTTGTTCGAGCACCTCGCGGAGCATCCTTTCAAACTTCGCGTCAAACGTCAGACGCCAGACAGCGGTTGCGATCTGTCCCGCCTTCATTTCAGCAGGAGCCGCTTGGATTACGTGTAAGCCGACGGGCATATTGGCGTTCAGACGTTCCGCGATTTCCTCCGTTGACATCTCGCCTTCCAATCGAAAATCCATCGTTTCGGCGTAACCCTCATACCCGAGAGATAAAGGAGCCGCAAACGTGATATACGGGTGCTTGCTGAAGCCCTCGGTATACCAGAGAGGGATCTGTGCGCGGCGAAGCACGCGTGTCATCGTCCGCATCAGATCCAGATGCGAAATATACTTCGCCCGCCCGCGCTTCTCAAACATAACGCGGATCGTCTTAACGTCGTTCATAGCAAATCCCTCCCTTAAAGCACGTTGCGCCGCATCCGCTGCATTGTTCACGGCAATTCGGTGTCGTGTGGCTTTGATGAGCCTTTTGGTTTTCACGCCACAGGAACTGCTTGGAAACACCGTAATCGAGATGATCCCACGGGAAGATCTCCGCTTCTTCGCGACGACGATTGGCATAAAACGCAGGATCAAGCCCGTGCTCGCGGAACGTGTCCATCCAGGTATCGAAGCGGAAATGCTCCGACCACGAATCGAGCTTGCACCCTTTGCGGTAGGCCGCTTCAATCACATCCGCCAGGCGGCGGTCGCCGCGGGCCAGCACCGCTTCCAAGAAGCTGGTTTCGGCATCGTGCCAGCTTAACGAGATCTTACGCGGTGTTACGGAAGAGGACAATACTTTTTGCTTTTCAAGAAGCTGTTCCATCGTATCCTGCGGTTCCCATTGGAACGGAGTAAACGGCTTCGGCACAAAACAGGATGCCGAAACGGACACGGTAACGCCCTTCCCTTTCGGTTTGTCGGGGTTATAATAATAGGCATCCACAACGCGCTGAGCCAGTTTTGCAATCCCGACGATATCCTCCGCCGTTTCGGTCGGAAGTCCCATCATAAAATAAAGCTTAACCGCCGACCAACCGCCGCGAAACGCTTTGTTTACGGTATCCATGATCTCTTGCTCGGTGACGTTTTTATTGATCGCATCACGCAAGCGCTGAGTGCCCGCCTCGGGTGCAAACGTCAGTCCGCTGCGGCGAAGGACATTGAGCTTATTGGCAAGCTCCTCCGAAAAGCCGTCAATACGCAAAGACGGTAACGACATATTCGTGTGTTGCGGTTCCGCCCAATCGAGAAGACGCGGCAACAGCTCTTCCAGTCGAGTATAATCACTGGTGGATAACGACGACAGAGAGAACTCCTCATATCCCGTGCTTTCGCACAGAGCGCGGCTCTGACGGTCGATCGTATCTACTGATTTTTCGCGAACGGGACGGTAAATAAACCCTGCCTGGCAGAAGCGGCATCCGCGGATACAGCCGCGGAAGATCTCGCTCATGGCGCGATCGTGCACGATGTTCGTAAACGGTACAACAAAATAGTCGGGATAATAGACACTGTCAAGATCGCCGATAATACGCTTACGCACCGTTTCAGGTGCGCCGTCCTTCGCGTTGACGGAACGGACGGTACCGTCCTCGTTATACGCCACTTCATACAAAGACGGTACATACACCCCTTGAATCTGTGAGGCCGCACGGAGAAAGACGTCTTTATTGTACCCTTTTGCCTTATGTTCCTTATAAAGAGCGTTCAACTCCATATTGACCTCTTCTCCCTCTCCGAGAAGGAACAGGTCAAAGAATGCCGCGATCGGTTCGGGATTGCAAGCACAAGGGCCACCGCCGATCACCAACGGATAACGCTCATCGCGCTCAGATGCACGAAGCGGCACACCCGCCAGATCAAGCATATTCAGAATGCCCGTATAGCTCATTTCATATTGCAGTGTAAAAGCGATAAAATCAAAGGTACCGATGGCATCGCGGCTTTCCAATGCGAATAACGGTATAGACTGTTCACGCATCAACGCTTCCATATCCGCATCCGGAGCAAATACACGTTCACACCACGTTTCCTCATCGGTATTATACAAACCGTAAAGAATTTTCATCCCGAGATGCGACATACCGACTTCGTAAAGATCGGGGAAGCAAAACGCAATACGCACCGCTACCTCGTCGGGGTTTTTAATGACGCTGTTTAATTCACCGCCCGTGTAACGGGAGGGCTTTTGAACCTTTAAAAACAACGATTCCAATAACGTCTTACAGTCTTTCATACATAACGTCCGTCCTGTCGAAATATTTTGAACAACAGCATTATAACGCATTTTATTGTCTTTTTCAATTCCCTTTATAAAAAAGGATAAAAAGACCGACATAAAGCGAAAACAGCACCATCGTCATATTACCGGAGTGCGTATATACGGCAATTGACAGTAACAATATCCCGACAAAGCTCCCATACGATATTCCCGTTGTCAAGCGTACGACCGTCGTATCCGAGAGCGGCAACAACCGCAGCAACGACAATAGGATACAGCCACCGTCGAGCGGTACGATCGGAAGTAAGTTGACAGCTGCAAGACCGATATGCAAAAGGCAAGCCGCTTGTGAACCCCCGAAGCAATACAGGCATCCCGCGCACAGCAGATTCATAAGCGGGCCTGCAGCCGCGATAAAGGCCTCCTGTGCATAACCGACAGCGGAATCGGCGTTGTAAGTCATACGCATACCGTAATACGAGACGGTAAGGGTTTTAGGGCGTTTCCCGAATATCATAAAGGCGATCAGATGACCGCCTTCATGTAGGATCGCCGCCGTTACGCCGAGCAACACATATCCTGTCGGATCCCATAATAGCATCCAAAGCAGAACAGCGGGAAACAGCAGGCTGATCCTGCACGTTATCCCGCCGACTGTCATGTTAAGCATAGGCATCACGCGGCACAACCGCCGACGGATCCTCACGAGTACCGTCTTCCCGCATCCATTCAATATGAACGTGACTGCCTGTCGAACGTCCTATATTTCCGACGTTTGCAATAGGCATACCGCCCGTAACCGCCATTCCCTGTGTGACGGATATCGACGAACAATGTGCGTATAAATAGCGGTTGCCGTGCTCACACGTTACGATAAGATAATGCCCGTAGCCATCCTCTTCAAAGCCGACCTCACTGACGTGACCGTCTGCCAGCGCGGCCAGAGAGGTCCCTTCGGGAGCCGCAATGTCCATCCCTTGGTGTACCGACACCTCCCCTGTGCCGAAGGGATCCTCCCGTTCTCCGAAGGAAGAGGTTAAAACGCCGCCTGTAAGCGGCGCATAAAACGTCACCGGCGACGCTTGCACGGCGGTAACGGATAAAGCATCGGCCGTTGCGGGTTGCGTTGTATTTGTCGGAGACGTTGCCGCTTGTGTAGCGGATACAAGCACCCGATCGGTCATCGCTTGCTGAAAACGAGCGGAGAGATCCGTATACACATCCACGCCGACAACACGCAACAGCAGCATTACAAGAACGGCCGACACGCATACACTGCTCTGTACCATCAACAGCTGAAGCCCCTGAAAACGCGACGGGGACGTTTTTGAAGTTTCCGATATCGATTTCGGTTTCACAGTCCCGCTCCCCTTTATACTATAATGCAGATCAATCCGTTACACCCTTCGTTAATGATGCGTTCCACCGTTTCTTTGAGTTTCATTCTGGCATCGGACGGCATACGCGAAAGCTTACTGTGAAGACCTTCGTTCACAAGACCGTACAGGGATGAACCGAAGATGTTGGAATCCCAAATTTTACGCGGATCTTCTTCAAACTCGCGCAACAAGTAGGCCACCAGCTCTTCCGATTGCCGTTCCGAGCCAACGATCGGCGAAACCTCTGTCTGGATGGTTGCTTTCATCATATGGATCGAGGGCGCTTCCGCACGAAGACGGACGCCGTATTGCCCGCTTTGCTTGATGATTTCCGGCTCATCAAGCACCATTTCATCTACCGTCGGCATCACAATGCCGTAGCCTGTAGCTTCCACCTCATCCATGGCGTGACGGATCTTGTCGTAGTCCTTTTTAACCGAGGATAATTCCAGCATCTGCTCCATCAAAGCCGCTTCGTGAGGAATATCAAGACCGGTCACCTCACTGAGCACACGGTAAAACAGCTCCTGCCCGATGTGAGCACGCACGGTTGCCTCTCCCTCACCGAGGCGTATCGCTTCGACAGCGGCATTGGTGATGTATTCACAGTGCAGAAGATTCCGTGCAAAATCGCTTACGCGGCTGATCTTATCCACGGACGAAGCGTACTTTCGAATCGACTCCATAACGGATTTGCGAATCGGATGGGCATGATGAAGAGTCATTAACCACTTCGGAAGAAACAAATCGAGACTGTTTACCGGGAACTCAAACAGCACCTTCTCAAGGATCTGACGAATCTCATGCTCATCGAGCTCAAGACAGTTCACGGCACACACAGGGACATGGTAGCGTTCTTCCATCTCTCGGCACAAGCGGCTTGTTTGATCGTCGTGAGGATGTGTTGTATTCAGTAACACCACAAACGGCTTTGAAAGCTCCTGAAGCTCACGGATCACACGCTCCTCGGCCTCAAGATATTCCTCGCGGGGGATATCGGTAATACTGCCGTCGGTCGTTACGACAATACCGATGGTGGAATGCTCGGTAATGACCTTACGAGTGCCGATTTCCGCCGCCATATTAAAAGGAATTTCCTCGTCATACCAAGGCGTCTTTACCATACGCGGTGCGCTGTCTTCAATGTAGCCGATGGCTGACGGAACGATATACCCGACACAGTCGATCAAGCGTACATTCATTGACGCGGTGTCATCAAGCGCCACCTTCACCGCCTGCTCAGGGACGAATTTCGGTTCGGTTGTCATAATGGTTTTACCCGCTGCCGATTGCGGCAGCTCATCGGTAGCCCGTTCCAGAACACCCGTCTCCTTGATATTCGGGAGCACCATTGTTTCCATAAACCGTTTAATAAACGTGGACTTTCCGCTGCGAACAGGGCCGATCACCCCTAAATATAACGCTCCCGCTGTCCGCTCGCTGATATCTTTATAAATGTTGTTGTGAGTCATACCCTTCGCGCTCCTTTACTCTGAATCCTATTGATATCCGCACAGTCCGATATGCGGTCTGCTTACAGCATCGGAATCATCAACATCGTAGGCACTGAGATCGTCCAATCGCTCAGATCGTTTTCCGCCATAATATCCTCTGCGCAAGCGTGATGCTTTTTAGCGATGTCCCATACGTTATCCCCGGGCTCGGCATACACTACGCGGATGGATGCCCCGCTTTTTACAAAGACGGTATGTTGTTCGGCCACCGCATCGCAAACAACCGTCACCGCGTCCAACGAATCCGTCATTCCTTTGACCGAAACCGATAAAAGAACCCGAAGCTCCTGCGCTTGCTTTACGACCTCCGCCTTTAACAGTTGCACATCTCCCCGCTCGTCACACGGTTCGTGAATATCGATCGTACGCTCGTAATAGCTGAGCGTCCCTCCTTCATCACGACCGACCAGGCCGATCACGGCACAAGCACAAAGCCCTGTGTCGTCAAAGGTAATATTCTTCAGTTCCGCCGTTACGTCAACAATGTCGTGCAATCCTTCCGGGCATTCCGCCGTCCCACGAATCGGATACATACGGTTGTATTCCGATTCGTTGTCGGCGAACTCGATCAAAGAGGTTTCGCACAGGATCGGTTTATCGACCGAGTACACATCGAGAACGACCTCATCTTCACACCGCTCAAAGCATTGCACCGACGCAAACAGCTTACCGTCAAACCAGCAAAAAGCGCCGCCGCCTTCCTCGCTTTGTATTCGCAGTTCATACTCGCCGACGGATACGTCAACGCGACAAAGGCGTTCTTCACATAAGCCGTCCACATCCACGATCTGACTGAAGGGTATTTCGTAATACTCCGTATCATACTGCCCGTTTTTGCATTCAAGCGTTTTCAACTGAAGGATCCCTTTGATAATCGCTTTGTTTACAAGCGGTTTGATCTCGGTAGACAGAATGCATACATCCGAAGTAACGATCCGATCCGTTTCGGCGCGAACGGTAAGGCGATCCTCAACCGAAAACGCTTTATCGGTCTCACAAAACGGCACCGTATAATGTACCGGCTTTGAGCGGTAATGCATATCGCGTTCCTCAGGCGGTGCATACACGACCTGTTCGCTGACACCGACAGCTTTCAGATACACACGAAACGCGCCGTGAATATCTACCCTGCGGGACGAAACCGCACGCGAATGCACATAATCCGTTTTTACGCATACATTGTGATGAATCGCCTGCACCGACGGAAACGACACCGTAAAAGGCTGTGATGCTTCATAGGAATAGACATCCGTCCGATCCTCCGTCAGATACAAAATCCGTACCGTTACCGTACCGCTGACGGTATAGCGGTCTCCGCTTCGATAGCGGGCCGTCACCGTCGGACATAAAGAGCATTTGAGCACCGCCGTCACTTCGGGAACATAGTCGGGAAGCACCATATCCATATCAACGGCGCGTTCCTCAAACACATCGCAAAGCTCCTTTGAAAGCCGCAATACACGTTTTGTTGCCTGATGATCCATAGTCGACTCTCCTTTTTGTAAATGTATACCGTTTGGCGTTATTAATGGATATGCAAAGCGGGCGCAAAATATACAAAAAAGCGGCTGTGTTTCAAACACAGCCGCTTTTACACGGATTATTCTATTGGATCAGAGCTGAACAACGCCCTCATACGAAATGGACGCATCACCGCGCAATGTCACGGTTTCATCGGTGTAACGGATCACAAGGCTACCGCCGCGCATACGCACGGTAATATCCTCGCCCTTTTTGCAGAAGCCGTTTTCGACAGCCGCCACAACCGCCGCGCAAGCACCCGTGCCGCAAGACAACGTTTCACCGCTTCCGCGCTCCCACACACGCATTTTCAGCGTATGATCGTCAACCACACGGACAAACTCAACATTGATGCGTTCGGGGAACGCATCGTGCTCCTCGATCGCAGGTCCGATGGATTCCACCGTCAACGCATCGGGGTTCTTTGAAAACACCACCGCGTGGGGATTACCGAGCGAAACACAGGTTACCGCATACTCGTCGTCGTCGATCGTAAGAGGCGCATTGATCACACGATCCCCCTCGAATTTCGCAGGAAGCTTCTCGGGAGCAAATTCCGCCTTCCCCATATCAACAGTCGCTTCCTTGACGATGCCGTCAAACTTGTGAAGCTCCACCGCTTTGACGCCGCTGAGCGTTTCGATCATCAGCGTCGTCTTATCGACAATGCCTTTATCATAAAGGTATTTACCGACACAGCGGATCGCATTACCGCTCATACGGCCCTCACTGCCGTCAAGGTTGAACATACGCATCTTTGCATCCGCCACATCAGACGGGCAGATCAGCACCACGCCGTCACCGCCGATGCCGGTGTGACGGTCGGCCAGCTGAAGGCTGAGTCCTTCGGGGTTATCGATACGCTGGTCCATGCAGTTGAAATAGATGAAATCGTTTCCGCCTGCATTCATTTTCGTGAAAGCCAGCTTCATCTTTTCGGTGCGCATATCGTTGATGTTGACAAGCTCGGTATTATTCGCATTCCAGTTGCCGCGCAGACAATCCGCCACCGCATGGGCGGTATCGATCGAGGTCAGGCAGGGAATGCTGCGCTCCACGGCTTTACGACGGATCTTAACGCTGTCACGCGTCGGGATACGTCCCTTTGCGGAGGTGGAAATGATGTAATCCACAAGACCGCTTTCAAGAAGCGTCAGCGGGTTGCTGTCCGATTCATGAATTTTATTGACAAGCGTCACCGTGAGGTTTTCATGCTCCAGCACCTCGGCCGTACCCTTGGTTGCGTAGATCTTAAAGCCCATATCGGCAAACTTCTTTGCCACATCACCGATTTCTTTCTTATCGGTATCACGAACGGTGATAAACACGCCGCCCTTCTTGCGCAGACGGTAACCGGCCGCGATCAAGCCTTTAAAGAGCGCTTCGTCCAAAGTATTGGCAACGCCGAGCACCTCACCCGTCGACTTCATCTCGGGGCCGAGGTTTGTATCGACGTTCGTGAGCTTTTCGAACGAGAAGACAGGCACCTTCACCGCGACATACGGCGAGCTTTTGTAAAGACCGGTGCCGTAACCGAGATCTTCAAGCTTTTCACCGAGCATCGTGCGGGTTGCAAGATCAACCATCGGAACACCCGTCACCTTGCTGATATACGGAATGGTACGCGACGAACGCGGATTAACCTCGATGACGTACAGCTCATTCTCATAAATGAGATACTGGATGTTGACAAGACCGCGCGTCTCCAACGAAACCGCCAGGCGTCGCGAGCAGTCCACGATCTTTTCGATCATGCTGTCCTCGATCTTCCATGCGGGATACACCGCGATGGAGTCACCCGAGTGAATTCCCGAACGCTCGATATGCTGCATAATGCCGGGAATCAGGATGTCTTCCCCGTCGCAGATCGCGTCGATTTCCAGTTCCATACCCATCAGGTATTTATCGATCAGGATCGGATTCTCGATCTCCTGTGCCAAAATGATCGCCATATACTCACGGATATCCGCTTCATTAAACGCAATGATCATATTTTGGCCGCCGAGCACGTAGGACGGGCGCATCAAAACGGGATAACCGACATTCTCCGCTGCCGCAATAGCTTCTTCGGTCGTCATGACCGTCACGCCCTTCGGACGATGGATCTTCAGCGTTTCGAGAAGCTCTTCAAAGCGCTCACGATCTTCGGCGCGATCGATGCTGTCCGCCGAGGTACCGAGAATGTTAATACCGTTTGCCGACAGGAAATTCGTCAGCTTGATCGCCGTCTGGCCACCGAACGCCACCACAACACCGTAGGGCTTTTCAGTCTGAATGATGCTCATAACATCTTCGTTTGTAAGCGGTTCAAAATAGAGACGATCCGCCGTATCAAAGTCGGTGGACACCGTTTCGGGATTGTTGTTGACGATCACGACCTCGAAGCCGGCCTTCTTCAACGCCCACACGCAATGAACCGAGGCATAGTCAAACTCAATTCCCTGGCCGATGCGGATCGGACCTGCACCGAACACGATAACCGTCTTTTTATCGGTACCGTTCTTCTCGATGAAGGAGGCCGCTTCGTTTTCGGTATCAAACGTAGAATAGAAATACGGGGTTCGTGCGTCAAATTCCGCGGCACAGGTATCGACCATTTTGTAGGAAGCAAAACGCGGATGTTCCACCTTACAGCCGGAGAACTCCTCGATGACCTTGTTCGGATAGCCCATCTTTTTAGCGCGCATATACAGCTCATCCGTCAGTTTACCTTCGGAAAGCTCCGCTTCCATCGCGACAAGATTGAGGAACTTATTGAGGAACCATTCGTCGATCATTGTAATGCTGTGGATCTCATCGACAGACACACCGCGCTTAAGCGCCTCATACACCACGAAAATACGCTCGTCATCGCACACGGACAGGCGTGAACGGATCTCAGCATCGGAAAGCTCCTTAAGCTTAGGCATATTCATACTGGAAAGCGAAATTTCCGCACCGCGGACCGCCTTCATCATCGCTTCTTCAAACGATTGACCGATCGCCATCACCTCGCCCGTCGCCTTCATCTGCGTACCGAGCGTGCGCTTTGCATACACAAACTTATCAAACGGCCATTTCGGGAGCTTGACGACCACATAGTCAATGGCAGGCTCACAGCAAGCAAACGTCGTGTGCGTCACCGCATTACGAATTTCTGACAGCGTGTAACCGATGGCAATTTTGGCCGCCACCTTCGCGATCGGGTAACCGGTCGCTTTCGATGCCAGAGCCGACGAACGCGAAACACGAGGATTCACTTCGATCACGGCGTATTCAAAACTTTCGGGATGAAGCGCAAACTGGCAGTTACAGCCGCCCTCCACCTTCAGCTCGTTAACAATATCAAGAGCCGCATTACGGAGCATCTGATATTCTTTATCGGAGAGCGTCACCGCCGGAGCGATAACCACGCTGTCACCGGTATGGACGCCGACAGGATCGACGTTTTCCATACTGCAGACCGTGATCGCGTTACCAACACTGTCGCGAATAACCTCAAATTCAATTTCCTTCCAGCCGGAGATGCACTTTTCGATCAGCACCTGCGTAATCGGAGACAAGCGCAGACCGTTCATTGCAATTTCGTGAAGCTGCTCTTCATCGTCGGCAATACCGCCGCCGCTGCCGCCGAGCGTAAACGCAGGACGCACAATGACGGGATAACCGATTTCAGCGGCAAAGTCCATGGCATCCTCAACGGTCGTAACGACCTTCGAGGGAATACACGGCTGATTGATCGCCTCCATCGTGTCCTTAAACATCTGACGATCTTCCGCCTTATCAATGGTCAAAGGATCGGCACCGAGAAGCTGAACGCCGTGTTGCTCGAGGAAGCCTTCCTTTGCAAGCTGCATCGAGAAGGTAAGGCCGGTCTGACCGCCGAGTGTCGACAGCAGGCTGTCGGGCTTTTCTTTTTCGATAATACGCTTGATGGTATCCAGCGTCAGAGGCTCAATATAAATTTTGTCGGCAATCGCATTATCGGTCATAATAGTAGCGGGGTTCGAGTTGACAAGAACGACCTCAAGTCCCTCTTCCTTCAGCGCACGGCAAGCCTGCGTGCCCGCATAGTCAAATTCAGCAGCCTGTCCGATCACGATCGGGCCGGAGCCGATCACCATAACGCGATGAATATTCGGATTCAGCGGCATGATTCGTCCCCTCCTTTCATCATATCCACAAAGCGATCATAATCCGCGCACACATCGCGCGACGGATAAAACTGCACCGAGAATGCCTTTTCTCCGTTATAAGCAAGTCCTTCGATATCGCCGTCATTGACATTTTCGTACAACACCACAGCGCCTTCGGGAAGCGATTCGCGGACCACCGTATAGCCATGATTCTGCGGTGTATTGTGGATGCGAGTTGTACCGAGCTGTAAAGAAGGCTGACTGCCGCCACGATGACCGTAAGCCATTTTTTCCGTCTTTGCGCCGTGTGCCAGTGCAAGGATCTGATGACCGAGTCCGATACCAAAGAGCGGTGTACCGTTATTCAGAAGCGTTTTCACCGTCTCGATCACCGCCGTATTTTCGGTAGGATCGCCCGGGCCGCTCGTCAGAAACACACCGTCAAAGCCGCCTTCCAAAATCGTTTCAGCCGTAGTAGACGCAGGAAACACCGTGACCTCACACCCGCGTGAGGTAAATGCACGGATAAATTCGAGGCGCGTACCGAGATCGAGTACCGCAAGCTTTGCGACCGTCTCTTCTTCCGCCTTAAACACAGCGACCTCCTTCGAGGTAACCGCATCCACGGCGCCCTTGATCGTATAGCTTTTAAGCTCTTCGACGATGGCGGGAATGTTCGAGATATCAAAAGTCACCTTCGCATTCATAGAACCCTCAGCGCGAACAATACGCGTCAGCTCACGAGTATCGATCCCATACAGTCCGATCACGCCCTGATCTTTTAAAAAGGTGTCAAGATTACCCTCGCAACGGAAGTTGGAAGGTTCTTGGCACCATTCTCTCACAATATACGCTTTCAAATAGGCAGCATCGCTCTCCAGGTCAGAGGCAATAACGCCGTAATTGCCGATAGACGGAAACGTCTGTACAACGATCTGTCCGAAATAGGACGGATCGGTCAACGTTTCGAGGTAACCGACCATAGATGTGGAAACAGCAATCTCGCCGACAGTCTCTCCGCTGGCGCCGAAAGAATGTCCGCTGAATACCTTGCCGTTTTCCAAAACAAGATACACCGTACGATCCTTCATTGTCGAATCAATCCTTTTCCATAGTATCTCAGGGCGTTATCAGTTGCAAACGCCTTCAAGATATTATATAACCGCCTCTGTTCTTTGTCAATGTTTTCACGACATAATTTTGCAAAAAAATTGCATCGGTGAAACAAATTTATCCGCACAAGAAACGACCGAAAACGAACCTGTCGAAAACTCTTGACAAAGGGCGCGACGTTCCAGTATAATAGCTTTTGATTTTTTATATATAGGAATTTAAGTTCGTTAGGAGTGCCCGCTATGAATCATGTACCTGAATTGTTCGGCAGTATGGTATTCAACGACGCTGTCATGAAAGAGCGTCTGCCCGAAGATGTCTATAAAGCGTTAAAACGCACGATGCAGGCAGGCCGTCATCTTCACGCGGATATTGCCGGCGATGTTGCCAACGCAATGAAGGAATGGGCCATTGAGAAGGGCGCTACGCACTATTCTCACTGGTTCCAGCCGATGACGGGCGTGACAGCCGAAAAGCACGACAGCTTTATTACTCCCTGCAAATCCACACAGGATCAGGTAATTATGGAATTCTCGGGTAAAGAGCTGATCAAAGGCGAGCCCGATGCCAGCTCCTTCCCTTCGGGCGGCCTGCGCGCCACCTTCGAAGCACGCGGTTATACCGCGTGGGATCCGACCTCCTACGCGTTTATCAAGGATAATACGCTGTATATTCCTACCGCCTTCTGTTCCTACAGCGGCGAAGCTCTTGACAAAAAAACGCCGTTGCTCCGTTCGATGGAAGCGATCAACAGACAAGCGCTCCGTATTCTGAAGCTGTTCGGGCATGACGATGTGACGATGGTCAACACGACAGTCGGTCCCGAGCAGGAATATTTTCTGATCGATGCCGATGTCTACGCCAAACGCAAGGATCTTCTTATCACGGGACGCACCCTGTTCGGCGCTAAACCTCCGAAGGGACAGGAGCTTGAGGACCACTATTTCGGCAATATCAAGCCGCGCGTGAAAGCGTTTATGCAAGACCTCGACGAAGAGCTCTGGAAGCTCGGCGTTTTCGCCAAAACAGAACACAACGAAGCCGCCCCCGCACAGCACGAGCTGGCCCCTATCTTTACCACCACCAACATCGCTACCGATCACAATCAGCTGACGATGGAGATGATGAAAAAGGTTGCGGCTCGTCACAATATGGTTTGTCTGTTGCACGAAAAGCCTTTTGCGGGCGTGAACGGCAGCGGCAAGCATAACAACTGGTCGTTGTCCACTAACACAGGGCTGAATCTGTTTGAGCCGGGTACCTCTCCGCAAGACAATGCGCAATTTCTTCTTTTCCTTTGCGCTGTGATCAAAGCAACAGACGATTATCAGGATCTGCTTCGCGTGTGTGCGGCAAGCGCCGGTAACGATCATCGCCTCGGTGCCGCCGAAGCTCCGCCTGCCATTGTCTCGATGTTTCTCGGCGAAGAGCTCACCGAGATCCTGAATGCCATCGAAAGCGGTACCTCCTACGACGGCAAAGAAAAGGTCCTGATGAAGGTCGGCGTCCATGCGCTTCCGCGTTTCCCGAAGGACACCACCGACCGCAACCGCACCTCTCCCTTTGCGTTCACGGGAAACAAATTCGAATTCCGTATGCTCGGCTCAAACGCATCGATCGCCGGTCCGAACATCGTGCTGAATACCATTGTTTCCGAGGTGCTGTCTCAGTTCGCCTATGAGCTCGAAAGCACCACCGATTTTCAGGCTACACTCCACGGACTGATCGTCCGCACCATCAAGGAACACAAACGGATCATATTTAACGGTAACGGTTACGACGAAGGATGGGTTCGTGAGGCCGAACAGCGCGGTTTGCTGAATCTTCGTACAACTCCCGATGCTCTTCCCCACTTTGCTTCCGAAAAGAACATTGCTTTGTTTGAAAAGCACCGTGTGTTTACCCGTCAAGAGCTTCTGTCGCGTACGGAAATTTTGCTCGACAACTACTGCAAGACCATTCATATCGAAGCGCTTACCATGCTCGATATGGCAAGGAAAGACATTCTCCCCGCCGTCAACACCTACATCCACGAATTGAGCGACACATTGCTGGCCAAGAAGGCGGCTGTTGCGGGTATTGAGACGGTCTGCGAAGAAGCTTTGATCCGTAAGCTTTCTGCATTGGC
The DNA here is from genome assembly GCA_017396175.1 of Clostridia bacterium. Taxonomy (GTDB): domain Bacteria; phylum Bacillota; class Clostridia; order Oscillospirales; family Acutalibacteraceae; genus RGIG1959. Next base: position 4,130 of record JAFQMR010000061.1, on the reverse strand, counting down.
CTCCTCGCTTTACACGTCCATCAACGCCTTGGATCGTGCGGTAACTATGGTAAAGGACCGCGAACACACGGATTCCGTGGAACAGCTGGCCGAGTTTTATAAAGATCGTGTGGTGTCGGTTATGCAGGATCTGCGCAAAACCGCCGATGAGATTGAAATGAACACCGCCAAAACCTACTGGCCGTATCCTTCGTACGACGATCTTCTCTTCAGCGTGAAATAACTTAAAACGGTAGCTTTCAATTTCACATTGAAAGCTACCGTTTTTTATTATCGCATTTTTGGTATATTCAGCAGAAAAATACCGCCGAGAATAAGAAGCATGCCGAGCACTTTCTGCACAGACAACGAATCGCCGAGCAAGCTCACGCCAATCACAGCCGCTACCACCGGCTCAAGCGTGGCCATAACGGAAGCTTGTCCGGGCGAAACGCCCTGCAATCCTTTGGTATACAGTAAATACGGCAGAACACAGGCGAAAAGCGCAATACCGCCTCCGTAAAGAACGGTTTCCGTCGGAAACGCAGCGACCGTCTTCATCAGTTCAAGAGGCTCTGATAACGGTAAAACCGCCGCCGTTGCCGCAACAAACGTATAAAACGTAATGGTCTCCGTGCGGTATCGCCGAAGAGCTTTTACGCTGAATATCGTATATAAAGCATATCCGAAGCCGGAACCGAGTCCGAGCAAAATACCCAGCGGCGATGAAACGGAACCACCAAACACCTCCGTTACAAGAAAGCAACCTACAAGCGTTAACGCAAAACACAATAGTTTTTTCTTTGTGATCGGTTCTCGGTAAAACAAAGCCGACATCAAAAGCACAAACGCCGGAGCGGTGTACAAAAGCACTGCCGCCACCGAGGGTGACAGCAGATCCATCGCGCGAAAATAGCAATAATTAAAGAACGCCAAGCTTGCAACACCCGTGCCGATAAACAGCCAGATATCTCTGAAACGGATCTTCAACAGGTGCGGATCACGGATCAGTATATATATAAGCATCATACACGCCGCAAAGCTTACACGTATCAATACAGCTTGAATCGGAGACATACCGACAGCCGAAAGACCGTTATAGAACAACGCGATGCAACCCCATAATGCAGCTGCTGATAAAACACAACCGATCGATACGCTTTTTTTCATAATGCTCACACCTTTTGTCCCGATTGTTGTCGAAGCGTGTCACAAGTTTCAAAATTGTCATCGAATAGTTTCTGCAAAGCTCACGGTATTTCGCTTGGATCCTTCTACGTTGTTTCTCGATAAACAGCGCTCTTTCTCTGATACTCGACAACATTCTATGACGATTTTTTGAGAAGCTTCGGATGTATTGTATAAAATCGATGAGTAATCCGTATATCCCATTGTCTTGTGTCTCTACTTGACAAAACATACTATATTTGGTAAAATCTGGTTACTGAAACACTGTATTACGTCGAATAAGGAGGCCTTTTCTATGAAGCCTGTCGGAATTGTACGTCAAATTGATTCTCTCGGTCGAGTCCTGATTCCGAAAAGCCTGCGAAACACGTTAGATCTGAAGGACGGCGATTCGCTTGAGCTTTTTATTGAAGATAATAACATCATATTGAGAAAATATCAACCGGCGTGCATTATCTGCGGTTCTGCCAAAAACATCGTTACATTTAAAGGACATAATTTCTGTCCCGATTGCGTACGAGAGATATCGGCAAAGCTGCTGTAAGCCTTACAAGGTACGCAACACTCTGTAGGCCTTCTCCAACTGTTCATCCGTACACCAACGTCTGTTTGCAGGGCTGGTAGACGGCAACGCGATAACCGGAAGGGATAGACGCTCTGCCAACAGCGTGTCATATAACACTTTTGCCTTTTTCCCTGTTGTTACAATGGCGCAGATCGGATAGTCTCGACATAGCGGCAAGAGATCGTTGGCAACAGGAGACGCGATGGCCGCATCCTCTGCCCCGCGTATATCGCAGGATGCCAACACATCCCACAACGCCAGTCCGCGGCTAAGCACAAAGCGCTTACGTTCCTCTGCCGTCTTCGGTACGGGTTCTTCGTACACACGCGCCAACGTCGGCCAAAATCGGTTTTGGGGATGACCGTAATAACAGTTGCTTTCCCGCGATTTCGGCGAAGGCATTGTTCCGAGGATCAACACTCGAGATGATTTGTCGATCCACGGCTCCAACGTGTGATACACCGTTTCTCGTTGCACGTTTTATCACCACACAATTCTTAATCGAATAAGGATGGCTTTTTCAATGGGTAAACAGGACAAAACCAACGTTATGCGCTTGCTGGAAGCGGCAGGTATCCCCTACATCGCTCATCAGTATGCACATAAACATAACGAGGCAGTTGACGGGGTAACCGTCGCCGAGTCGCTCGGGCAACCGTACGCACAGGTATTCAAAACCTTAGTGACAAAGTGTCATAGCGGTGAGTTTGCCGTTTTTGTAATTCCCGTCGCCGAAGAGCTCGATCTGAAAGCGGCCGCCAAAGCCGTAAACGAAAAATCGGCCGAGATGATCCCTGTAAAAGATCTGCTGAAGATCACGGGATATATTCGCGGCGGTTGCTCGCCGATCGGTATGAAAAAGCCGTTTAAAACCGTATTACACGATTCAGCTCTCCACTTCGGTACGATCATCTTCAGCGGGGGTAAGATCGGTTATCAGGTAGAAATGTCACCAAACGACCTGCTCACTCTGATCGGTGCCGAAACCGCAAGCATTATCAAATCATAATGTAGACCTACGGCGAATGACCCGCTTTCGCGGATCATTCGCCGTTGTTTATTGTTTATTACGGATATAGTCGTCAATGGCTTTGGCCGCTTGTTTACCGGCGCCCATCGCAAGAATAACGGTCGCCGCCCCCGTCACGGCATCACCGCCCGCAAACACGCCCTCACGCGACGTCTGACCGTTTACGCCGTCGGTTACGATGCAACCGCGTCGATCGGTATTGAGTCCGGGCGTTGTCTGTCGAAGCAGCGGATTCGGGCTGGTGCCGACCGATACGATCATAGAGTCCACGTCAAGCGTAAACTCGCTCCCTTCTACTTCAACCGGGCGACGACGGCCGGATTCGTCGGGTTCGCCGAGCTTCATTTCCACACAACGAAGTCCCTTCACATACCCGTTTTCATCACCGAGCACTTCCACGGGGTTGGTTAGCGTTTTGAAGACAATGCCTTCTTCGATCGCGTGCTCGACCTCTTCTTTACGTGCGGGCAGTTCTTCCATACCGCGACGATAAACGATATATACCGTTTCGGCACCGAGGCGCCTCGCACTCCGAGCGGCATCCATAGCCACATTGCCTCCGCCGACAACCGCAACACGGCGACTGCGGAGAATCGGCGTTTTACTGCCTTCCTGATAGGCCTTCATCAGGTTGATACGCGTCAGATATTCATTCGCGGAATACACGCCCTTGAGTCCTTCTCCGGGGATATTCATAAAGCGCGGCAAGCCTGCACCGCTGCTGATATACACCGCATCGTAGCCCTGTTCAAACAAATCATCAACCGTCAGCACCTTTCCGATAACCATATTCGTCTATATGGTTACCCCCATCGCTTTCAGGTTGTCGATTTCTTGCTGAACGATTGCTTTCGGCAAACGGAACTCCGGAATACCGTAAACCAGCACACCGCCGGCAAGGTGCAAGGCTTCAAACACCGTAACGGCGTAGCCCATTCGTGCAAGATCACCGGCGGCCGTTAATCCACTCGGTCCGGCACCGATCACGGCAACCGAACCTTTATCAAAGGTTCGCGGAGCGGGTTGCGCGTTGCAATGCTCCCGATGCCAGTCGGCAACAAAACGCTCCAGACGTCCGATCGCAACGCTTTCTCCTTTTTTGCCTCGGACACATTGTCCCTCACACTGATTTTCCTGCGGGCAGACTCGACCGCATACCGCAGGCAACGCACTGGACGCCGTAAGAATGGTGTACGCACCGTCCATGTCCTCATTTGCCACCCGTTCAATAAAGGCGGGAATATCGATCTGAACCGGACAAGCACTGACACACGGCTTATTCTTGCAGTTGAGACAACGCTTTGCCTCATTCACTGCCATCTCGTACGTATATCCGAGCGCTACTTCCTCGAAATTACGGCAACGTAC
>JAFQMR010000060.1 GCA_017396175.1 Clostridia bacterium | reverse complement strand
CGGTCAGCACCGCCACCTCAAGCAGGATCGGCACCGTGCTCCTAAAGTAGCCGCCGATGTCAAGATGCATCACCTTTTTGTAGTAAATATTCATCACGATCACGGGACCGACGAGGGTCGCAAGCGCTGTGCCGAGCGCGGCACCGATGCCCGCGGCCGCGGGGGAATATTGCCCGAACCACATCGCCAGCGGAATGCTCACGGCGATGTCGGCGAGCACCACTACGAGATAAAAGATCGCGCGGAATTTGTGCTTGTTTTTCGCAAGCAATATCTGCGTGCCGAGCGACTGACTGCGGCTGATGAGCGTCGGGATCATCATGATGACGATCATATAGTAGGCAAACGCATACTGCTCGCCCGCCCACATACGGACAAAATCGCGTCCGAACACCATAAAACCGCTGCAGATAAGCGAGATCACAAAAAGCTGTACCCGCCCGACCTTGATAAAGAGATTGGAAAGCTCCCTGTCGCTCGCCTCCTTTACCGACATCGACACAATGCGCGGGAAGAAAAAGGAACCGATGGACGCGGAAAAATTCAGATAATAATGATTGATCTGCACGGCAATGCCGTAGACGGCCGTCGCGACCGTACCCGACACGGCACCGAGCACCAGGCTGTTGGTCGCATCGCTGATGCGGTCGACCACCATACCGATGAAGATGAAGACCGAGTAATTCACGATCTCCTTAAAGACCACGCGATCCATTTTACCGAATTTGACTTTGTATCCAAGCACCTTCCGTGCATAGATATAATCAGACAGCAGTACGGCCACGTTGAAGAGCACGTGAATGAGCACGAGCGCAAAGGACTTGTGCCCCATAAAGAGTACGACAAGCACGACGATCGGCATCGAGATCTCGCGAATGATGGAAATCACCTTGCGGAAGGTGAACTTCTCGTGCGCCGTGATGACCGCACCGTACACGCCAAGCGGGAAGCTGAGCGCGAGATTCGCGGTCATCAGCAGGAGAAGGCCTTTCAGCGTTTCGGTTTCCGCGGGCGTGAGCTTTGAGGTCAAAAAGCCGAACGGCATCCCGGGATCGAGCGTCAGCGCCACGAACACGCCGCAGACGAGGGCAATCGTGCCGAGCGCTGTATACAGCTTAAAAAAGCTGCCGCCGAGCCGCCGTTCTCCTTCCGTGTCTCCCTCGGCGATGTAGCGGGCGCTGTACTTGATCAGCGCACTTTCGAGGCCGAGGTTCAGAAAGGTCAGATAGCCGATGACCGAGGTCGCGATGGTATACAATCCGTATTCGCTCTGTCCGAGCAGCTCGAGCATCTTCGGGGTATAGAGAAGCCCCGCCACCATCGAGATGGCCATAAACACATAAGACAGCACAATGCCGCTTTTGATCTGACTTTTCATTCCTTCACTCACTCCAGGCACTCAGTTTAACAGCTTTCGGATCCAATGCACGCGGTGAAGCACCGCCCCGATCCCCGTCAGCACCGCGACGGTGATCAGCCATACCCAGATGCCGTCCACCGACGAACGGCACAGGAGCGCGAGTCCGCGCTCGACGACCAGCATACACAAAATATGCATATAATAGATGAAATTCGCACAGGTGCGGGCATAAGGAGCAAGCCCCGTGTGCTTTTCCGACGGATGCTTCAGCAGCAGCATCAGGATCACCGCCGTCAGCGGGAAGAGTGCGAGCGTGTTAACACCGTTGATCGGATATCCGACCAGAAGCAACACACACTTTTCTGCCACATAGGCGATCAGCGCCGCCGCAAAAATCAACCAATCCTGTGATTGGTTGTGTCTTTCATGCACAACCGCGTCCTGCGCCTCTCCCCGTCTTGCGAGCCACCCGCCGAGCGTTACGAACGGGATCGCCGTCATAAAGATGGGCGCACAGCGGCAAAGTGCTCCCAGCCGTACAGCACGGACAACCCGGGGATCTGCATCCCGAGCGGGGTGTAAGAGCTGCCGATCACCCCGATGATATAGAGTACCACCGCCGTCACAGCCAGCGGCTTCCATCCGAACGCCTTGTAAATCAACGCGATCAGCAAGGTGGCGTAAATCAGCGCGGGGAAAAACCAGAAATGCGACGAACTCCCGTGTAGAAAGAGATCCGACACCGTTCTGCTGTGGAACGACGGGATGTCGTTTCTCAGCACCCACAAATTGAGCAACAGATACGGGATGCTCCAGAAGAGATACACCTTCGTCAGCCGCCACGCCGAGCGAAGCGGCGCTTTGCCGTCCCGATCGATCTTCAAAAACAGGAAGTAACCCGACACCGCAAAGAAAAACGGCACCGCAATTCTCGAAAGAAACTCCTTGAGAAAGATACCGAGTCCGCGGAGCTCCCCGCCGTAAAACGGCTCGGTGTGAATGATCACAACGAGCAACGCACAGACGTAACGGAACAGGTCAATGGAATTGTTGCGTTTTTTAACGTTCAAACGCCTCACCTCATTTGTTCATTACCGCCGCATACACGGCCTCGATCTGCTGACAGGTCGCGTCCTTGCCGAAGCGCTTCACGCAGTCCTCGCGCAGGGCCTCGCGGTCACAGCCCTCGCGCTGTGCATAGAGCGTCTGCATCGCCTTCACCAGCGCGTCCTCGTCGCCGTATGGCACCGTCACGCCGTTCGTCTCGTTCAGGATATCGTCCGCTCCCTGCCCCTTGGTGCCGATGCACGGCACACCCGAAGCCAGCGCCTCCAAATAGACAATCCCGAAGGTCTCCACCTTGGAGGTCAGCACAAACGCATCCGCCCCTGAAAACAGCGTCTTTGCCTGCTCGCGGCTGTAACGCCCGAAGAAGGTAACGCGGTCCTCCTCACCGAGCTCGGCGGTAAGCGCCTCTAACCGTTCCTTCTCCGCGCCGTCCCCCGCCACGACCAGACGCACCTCGGCGTTATGCGGGAACGCCCTGTGCAGAGCACGGATCACCGCATCCACGCTCTTGTTGGCGGTCAGGTGACACGCAGTCAGAAACGTAAAGGTCTCCCCCTTGCGGTCGGTGTTCACGGTGAACGCCTCGGGATCAAACAGATTCGGGATCACGTGGGTGTCCTTGCGGATCGAAAGCCGCTCGGACAGTGTATCCTGAAACCGCTTTCCGACATAAATAAACGCATCGCTTTGTTCGATCGTCGCCTTGACGCGGCGGTAGTCGTCTTCCGAAGCCGTGCCGAGCAACAGTCCCGAATAATGCTCCGTTACGACAAGCGGCAGATGCAATTCCTTAGCCGCTTTGAGACAATAATACGCACAGCTGTGCGACACGTGCGTGTGAAGCAGATCAGGAGCGGGAAGCCCCTCTTTCCGATCCTCGCAGATCTGTTTTTTCAGGATCTTACAGAACAGCTTCGAAATATACGCATCCTGAAGGCCGCTCAGCTTGCCGGGGATCGGCACGATCACCTTGTGGAAGACCGTGCGCACCTCGCCGTCCTGCCACACGTTCGTTTCGTGCCACGGCTT
>JAFQMR010000004.1 GCA_017396175.1 Clostridia bacterium | reverse complement strand
CGCGTATTATGCAAGTATTCGTCGAAAAATGTCGCGGGAAATACCGAAAATCTGCTTTGAAAGGGTTTACAAACGGCGGGAAATTGTATAAAATACACATAGAAGCGTCGCTTCGCTATTTTTCGTGTCTGTGAAAGGACGGAATACAACATGAAGGATTTCAAACTGGGTATCATCGTGGACAGCTTCCGCAAGGACTTCAAGTCCAACGTCGAGATTGCCAAAAGCCTCGGCGCGGACGGCATCCAGATGTATATGGTCGAGGGTGAGCTCGCCCCCGACAATATGACACCCGAAAAAATCGCAGAGGTCAAACAGATTCTTTGCGACAACGAGCTCGAGATCTCGGCAGTTTGCGCCGACCTCGGCGGCCACGGCTTTGCACGCGCCGACGAAAACCCGCAAAAGATCGCCACCTCCAAGCGCATTGCGGATATCGCAAAGGAGCTCGGAGCAACCGTACTGACCACGCATATCGGTGTCATCCCCGAGGACAAAGCCTGCGAGCGCTACAAGGTTATGCAGGAGGCTTGCCGTGAGCTCGGTATTTACGCCGAAGAAAACGGTATGCGCTTCGCGATCGAAACGGGCCCCGAAAAAGCCGTTGTTCTCAAGGAATTCCTCGACAGCCTTGGTTGCAAAGGCATGGCGGTCAATCTTGATCCCGCCAACTTTGTTATGGTGGCCGATCAGGATCCCGTAGAAGCCGTGTACCTGCTGAAGGATTACATCGTGCACACGCACGCCAAAGACGGCGTGATGCTCCAAAAAACCGATCCGAACGTCATCTACGACTTCTTCGCGGACGGCGGCATCGGAGATCTTCGTCTGGGCGATTATTTCCTTGAAACGCCGCTCGGCGAAGGTAAGGTCGATTTTGATGCCTATCTTGCGGCATTACGTGACATCGGATTCCATGGTTATCTGACCATTGAACGCGAAGTCGGTCCCGATCCCGTCGCAGATGTTGCGATGGCGATGGATCTGCTTCGTTCTAAAATGTAAATTTACGGAGGTAATCAAAAGCTATGAGCAAAATCAAAGTCGCCGTCATCGGTTGCGGCACCATTGCGAACAACGCCCACATTCCGTCCTACATGAACTGTGAAGATGCGGAGATCAAATATTTCTGCGACATCATCCCCGAGCGTGCACACGCCGCCGTTGAAAAGTACGGCTGCGGCATTGCGATCGAGGATTATCACGAGGCGCTGAACGATCCCGAGGTCGTGGCAGTCTCCGTCTGTACCCCGAACGATATGCACCCCACCATCTCCATTGACGCCATGCGCGCCGGCAAGCACGTCCTGTGCGAGAAGCCTGCCGCCCGCACCTATGCGGAAGTGCTGGAGATGCAGAAGGTTCAGCACGAAACCGGCATGACGCTGAACATCGGCGTTGTCAACCGCTTCAACAGCGCGGTCAACCGCATTAAAGAACTGATCGATAACGGCGATCTCGGCGAAGTGTACCACGTGTACGGCTCCTTCCGTGCGCACCGCTCCATCCCCGGTATCGGCGGTCCCTTCACCCAGAAAGCGGTGGCGGGCGGCGGCGTCCTCATTGATTGGGGCGTTCACTTCCTCGATCTGATCATGTACTGCACGGGCGATCCCGCGGCAAAGACGGTTTCGGGCAAGGCCTATTGCAAGCTCGGCAAGGATATCAAAAACTACGCATACGTGAATATGTGGTCCTCCATTTCGGCGGACTTCGAAGGCACCTATGACGTCGACGACTTCGTAACGGCAATGATTCGTACCGAAGGCCCGACCATCACGCTGAACGGCGCGTGGGCGCAGAACATCGGTGTCGGCGAGATGTACATCGACTTCCTCGGCGACAAAGCGGGTGTCCGTCTGCAATACGGCTGCGATTTCCGCCTCTACGGCGTGAAGAACGGTATGCTCTACGATATGGCACCGTCCTTCCAGACGAAGGATATGTTCCAAGAAGAGATCAACTCCTTCATCTCCTGCATTCAGACAGGCGAAAAGCTCCCCTCTCACATTGACACGGTGGCTGTCACCGCCCGCACGATGCAGGCGATCTACGACTCCTCCGAGGCGGGCAAGGAAATCTCCTTCGAGGATTGATCCGAAGCATAACAAAAAAGGCTGTTGCACGGTTGTGCAACAGCCTTTTTTACAATCTTGTTTAAACGGGAACGATCAACGACAGGATATACGACACAAGCACCAGCGCGCCGAGCACCGCAAACAACACATTGGAACTCGTCTTTTGGAGCGCGTGCTTTTGCGCACGGCCGTGAAGCATCAGGGAAGCAATCACCAGCACCGACGATACAACGCCGAACAACAGCATACTGCCCGTCTGTCCGCCGCCGAGGTATATCACGGTATTGCCCGCAAGAATATCCGCAACGGAGAAGATCGTAAAGTTAAACATATTGCTGCCGACCACGTTGCCGACCATCGCATTGAAGTTTTTCAGGCGCACAAGCGTTATGCTGGAGGTCAGTTCGGGAAGCGAGGTCGCGACACCGAGGAACAACGCGCCCGCCAGCGACGCATCCAGATTCAACCGCACCTGCAGCTCATCGGTCAGCATCGTCACAAACACGCTCATCGCCACAAGGCCGCACGCCATCAGGATAAAACGGATCACGACCTGTTTTACCGTCAGAGGTGACGTATCCTCTTCCTCGTTTTCGCTGTCATCATTCGACAGGAAGCGGAAGGAGATCACATAGACAATCAGGATCATCACAGAGGCCAGATTGATTTCAAGTCCGGGAATGCGCAGGAACGATTGCCCTTGTTCGCCGAGATAAATCGTCGCTGCCGTCAGCACATAAGCCGCCAGCGTACAGAGGATCGTCGCGCGGTGCGCCTTACCGACGGGTGCTTTGGCAAACGCCTTTACGGCAACCACCGTTAAGGCGCCGAAAATACAAAGATTAAAAACGTTACTGCCGAGAACATTTCCGATAATCAGGCTCGGATTGTTTACCGCATAGATGGCGGAAATGCTGGTCACAAACTCAGGTAGCGACGTGACAGCCGCCAGCACAACACCGCCGATAAACGCGCCCGAAATATTGGTCTTTTTATCGATCAGATCCACGTAATTGGCGCATTGGATCGAGAAAAAGACCAGCGCCGCCGCCGCAATAAAGTAGAACAGGAACACCAGTTCCACGGAAATCGTACCGAACATCGTCTCGCACATCCTTTCGCGTTTTGTTTTATTATAATCATTCGCTATTATTTTGTCAACGAGGATAATTTCCCGTCTTTGAGATATACTGTCTCAAAGAGGTGATCCGCGTGAACGAACGCCAATATGTGATGCAACACATTCTCCATCTGTCGGCGATGCTGAAAAGTGCCGAAAGTGAAGCGCACCGCCGCAACATCGAAGAAGCCTTATTATTTTACGCCCGTGAGCTTCAACGAATCGACAGTCGAAAGCCACCGTCAATGAAGCAATAAACGCATCGAACAGCCTCGGCAGAGACGATCCGATGCGTTTTTCATTACGCCTTAAAACACGGCAATTCAAACCAGAAGCAACTGCCTTTCCCCTGTTCACTGGACACGCCGCAACGACCGTTATGCCGTTCCGCTACAGCCCGCACAATCGACAGACCGAGACCGGTACTGCGAAGGCCGCTCGTTCCCATCGGAGTATTCAGGCGATAATATCGCTTCCAAATATCCTCAAGCTCCCGTTCGGGGATACCGGGGCCGTGATCGATTACGCTGACGCGCGCGTAATCTCCTTCCCGTGTGAGGGTAACACGGATCTCCTTGTTCTCTTTGCTGTGCATCATCGCATTACCGATCAGATTATACACAGCCTGTGACAAGCGAAGCTCGTCCGCCTCTACACAGAGCCCTTCTTCCCCCTCGTATTGCAACGTAAACCCATCGGGCTCTGCCATACGACGACATCGCTCTGCAATCTCGCCGACCACCTCATCCGGATCAAATGTCTGAAGATTCAGCGGTTGGGAACCTGTCCGAATTTTGGAAAGATCCAACACATCGTCCACAAGCCGCGTCAGGCGGTTGGCTTCGTCGATCACGACCTGAATATTATCCGCTGAATCCTCTCCCGGAAGATCGCGGATCGCCTCGCTGTAACCCGTAATCATCGTCAGCGGTGTACGCAGATCGTGCGACACATTCGCAAACAGCTCGCGTTGCAATTCCTCCGACCGTTTCAGATCCTTCGATGCCTGATCGAGCGTTTTCAGCAGCTCTTCGATCTCGCGATAGCCGCCCGCCTGCGGTGTTTCATAGGTGCCTTTGGCCAGATCCTTTGCCGCCGTATTGATCTTTATAATCGGATCGGCAATCTTTTTTGCAATCAGACGGCTGATCACAAACGACATACCGGCAAGAACACAGATAGCAATGGAAAACTGAAAAATCAGTGTACGCACCGTCGCGCTGACGGGCGAGATCGACGCATAGATCAGAACCATATATTGAATATTCGTACTGGTCGGTTCGGAAATTCGCGCATACACAAGTTGCTCGGACACATTACGTTTGTTCGGCTTCGGCTCCGGCAGATCGGGCGGCTTTGACGGTTTCGATTCGCCCGCAGGTTGCTTATTCGGTGGCGTCAGTTCAAAGGAATCCTGTAGCAGATACGTGCCGCCGTTGCCTTGGGCATCCCGATACACAGCCTGTAACGACGCGCGGTCAAAACGGCTGTTTTCCATCTTGTCGCTCATTTCACGAAACAGAACATTTCCGGATTCATCGACAAGAAGAATCTCCAGTTGTTCCTTGGCGTGCCAATACTCCATATAGTCCGACAAGTCTTCCGTTCCGACCGCCCCGCAAATTTCCGCGGCCGCCGTTTCGATGCTATGGATTTTAATATGCTGATAAAAAAAGTCCAGAAAAAACACCTGCGTCAGTACCAAAAGCAGTAATGCAATTCCCGTAAAGGACGTAATGATCACGATCAGCTTTGTTTTAATACTCCAGGATTTTTTAGGTCGTTTCAAAGCGATATCCCACCCCGCGCACCGTCACGATCAGACGGCTGTAATCTCCAAGACTGCGTCGAAGCAGCTTGATATGCGTGTCCAGCGTTCGGTCGTCCCCGTAAAAGTCATAGCCCCAGACGTGCGTGATCAGCATATCCCGCGACAATGCGATATTACGGTTACGGACCAGATAGAACAGCAGTTCACGTTCCTTGGGCGACAGCTCAATACGTTCGCCGTCCGCTTCCACAATATGCGCCGTAAAATTGATCGCGAGTCCTTCGTACACAAACACATCCATCTCGCGGTCACGAGGCTTTGCACGCTTCAGAATGGCTTCCGCCCGAAGCATCAGCTCCCGCGGTGAGAACGGCTTCACGACATAATCATCCACCCCGATCTCAAAGCCGCGGATACGGTCGTATTCCTCCCCGCGTGCCGACAGCATCAGAATCGGAACATCACTGAACCGACGAATTTCACGGCTTGCCGTAAAGCCGTCCATCTCAGGCATCATCACATCCATGATCAGGAGATCAAACGCCTGCTGCTGACAGAGTGTCACGGCTTCTTCTCCGTTTGCCGCCTGCGTTACCCGATGTCCCGCATATACCGCGTATTTTTCGATGAGATCGCGAATGCGCTGCTCGTCATCTACCACCAATAGCTGATACATCCTTTGCACCCTTCCTGTAGTATATTAGTGTATTATAGGGGCAGTTGTGTGAAAACTGTATGAACATAGTATGCCACAAAAGCCGCTCCCTGTCAAAGGGGGCGGCTTTTGTTTATGCATTTATTTTTTCGGACAGGCATAATACTGCCAATAGGATAGTCACACCATCCGATCATCCCGCAAGCCGAAGCTGATCTGTAAGGCGCGATCGACCTGCTCCATCGCACACGGATCAAGATGGCCCATATGCTCCCGCAATCGCCGCTTGTCAAGCGTACGGATCTGTTCGAGAAGCACCACCGAATCCTTTGCCAAACCGTTTCCTCCCGAATGTACGTGAATATGCGTCGGGAGACGCGCCTTGTCCTTCTGACTCGTGATCGCTGCCGCAATGACCGTCGGACTGAAGCGGTTGCCGACATCATTTTGCACGATCAGCACAGGACGCACACCGCCCTGCTCCGAGCCGACCACGGGACTGAGATCGGCATAATATATATCACCGCGCTGTACCTTCACCGTTGCAACACCTCTTTTTAGGGTTTACGTTCATAGTTTACCCGATATCGCGCATCCTAATCATCGGATCCGAAAGCTTATACCACTATATGACGCAACACGAAAAGGAGTGACTGTTTATGAATTCCCGCCGCTATACGGCCGTAACCGCACCGTTCGGTATACTCTATATCACGATCGACAACGGACAGCTTGTGCGTATCGATTCCCGTAAACCCACCATCGCCGACGCCTTACGCTTCGACGATCATCCGCTTCTGAGAGATGCCGCCGAAACGGTGAGGTGTTATTTTGAAGGACACAGCACCGCCGTTACGCTTCCTTGCATGGAAAGCTTTTCTTCTTTTCAAAAAGCGGTATTCGACGCCGTAAAATCCATACCGTACGGCGAAACACGTTCACTCGAAGCCATCGCACGGCAGATCGGCCGCCCGCAATCCTCCCACGCCGTAGATATGCTGTGTCGCTCGAATCCTTTGTGGCTTGTGATCCCGACGCACCGTGTACTGACAACCGAACATAGTCGTTCCCCGTATCTTTCCGCCGAGGAGGCCTTACGTCGTATGGAACAGCGATATCTAAAGGACGGCTTGACAAAGTGTCAAAAAGACGGTAAACTTTTCTAAAACAGTAAAAGGAGGGATCCGCTTGGAACGCGTTCTTTGTGCGATGAGCGGCGGCGTTGACAGCGCTGTCGCCGCGTTGCTTCTGCAACAACAAGGGTATGCCGTCAGCGGCGCTACAATGCGTCTGTTTTCCGAAACCGATGTCCTGTTACCGTCGGACGGCACCTGCGGTTCCCTTTCCGACTGCGCCGATGCGGCCGCCGTTTGCGCACGGTTATCGATTCCTCACTGCATCTTCTCCTTTCAGGAGGACTTCCGACGCGAGGTGATCGAACGCTTCGGTGCCGCCTACGCACAGGGAGAAACCCCAAATCCCTGCATCGACTGCAATCGGTATATGAAATTCGGGCGGTTTATGCAGGAGGCACGCGCGCTCGGCTTCGACCGCATCGCCACGGGACATTACGCCCGTATTGAGAAAGCACCGAGCGGTCGGTATATACTCAAAAAAGCGGTCGACGTCGGCAAGGATCAAAGCTACGTACTGTACTCCCTCTCTCAGGACACCTTAGCGCACACGCTATTCCCCCTCGGCACCCTCTCGAAGGCCGAGATCCGCGAAATTGCTCAGGCGCATCAATTTACAAACGCTCACAAGCCCGACAGTCAGGATATCTGCTTTGTTCCCGACGGCGATTACGCCGCATTTTTAGAGGACAAGCTGTCTGTTTCTCTCCCCTGCGGCGATTTTGTCCGAACGGATACAGGACGCGTTGTCGGCCGCCACAAGGGCCTTCACCGCTACACGATCGGTCAGCGAAAGGGGCTCGGCATTGCTGCCGAAAAGCCGCTGTATGTCGTACAAAAGGACCGTTCCGAAAACCGCGTTTTTCTCGGCGACAACGCCGAGCTGTTCCGCGACTCCCTTCGGGCAGGCGACTGTAACTGGATCGCCTTTGATACGCTTGACGCTCCCTGTCGCGTGACCGCCCGTGCGAGATACAACCAGAAAGAAACACCCGCCACGATCACCCCTCTCGAAAGCGGGGATGTACACGTGCAATTTGATACGCCGCAACGTGCCGTTACACCGGGACAAGCCGTTGTCTTCTACGACGGTGACACGGTGGTCGGCGGTGGTACGATACTTCCGTAAAGGAGATTCGCTATGAAAACACTGAGTGCTCTTCAAAAAGACATCCTTGCATTAAAAAAGGACAAGGATGTCGCCATCCTCGCCCATAGCTATCAGACGCATGATATTTTGGAGATCGCCGACGTGACAGGCGACTCCTTTCAGCTGAGCGTTGCCGCCTCGAAGCTTCCGCAACAAACGGTGATCCTGTGCGGTGTGCGCTTTATGGCGGAAACAGTCAAACTCCTCTCTCCCGACAAAACCGTCTATCTCAGCCACGCGGATGCAGGCTGTCCGATGGCGGAGCAAATGACGCGCGAGGAGATCGCCGCTTGGAGAAAAGATCATCCCGACCACGCGGTCGTCGCCTACATCAACACGACAACGGCGCTGAAAACGGTGTGTGACGTGTGTGTGACCTCGTCGTCAGCCGTGAAAATCGTGGAACGGATGCCGCAAAAAGATATTCTCTTTATTCCCGACTGCAACCTCGGCAGCTTTGTGAAGGCATCCTGTCCCGAGAAAAACATCACCCTGCTTCAGGGCGGTTGCCCCGTACATACAGCGATCACCGCCGAGGAAGCCAAAGCCGCCAAAGCGGCACACCCGAATGCACTTCTGCTGTGCCACCCCGAATGCTTGCCCGACGTCAGCCGACAAGCCGATTTTCTCGGTTCGACAGCAGATATTATGCGCTTTGTGCGCGAGAGCGAGCACCGCGAATTCATTATCGGCACCGAGAACGCCATTCTCGACCATCTGCAGTACGAATGCCCCGACAAACGCTTCTACCCGCTTTCCAAGCGGTTGATCTGCCCCGATATGAAGCTGACAACGCTCAACGACATTTACCGCATTCTGAACGGCGAAGGCGGCGAGGAGATCCGACTCGACGCCGATACTTCCGAAAAAGCCAAAGCCTGCATCGACCGTATGCTTGCCTTGGGATAAACGAACAGCCCGCACCGACTAGGGTGCGGGCTGTATTTGTATTTAGCCGAGCCAACCGAAGCGCTTCAGATCGACCGTGCCGTCTTGGCGAAATTCAACGCCTTCCTTTTCGAGAAGCTCACGCTGAACACCGCTTCCGCCGAAGGCAAACGCCGGCGCCACACGCCCTTCGCGATTGACAACGCGATGACACGGAATCACGCCCGGTGCGGGATTCCTGTGCAGAGCATAGCCGACCACCCGTGACCAGCGCGGATTGCCTGCCAGAAGCGCTACCTGTCCGTAGGTCGCGACACGCCCCTTCGGGATCTGTCGGACGACCTCATAGATCCGATCAAACGTCGTCAAGCAAACCACTCCTTATTACAACGCCTGCATCATCCGCTCCATCACATCGCCGATGCTGTCGTGAAACACCAGTGACGCCTGCGTATCAAACGGCGTTTCGTCGCGGTTGATGATCACCATACGATCACCGCCGAAATAGCGAAGAAGCCCTGCCGCGGGATACACAACGAGCGATGTGCCGCCGACGATCAGCATATCCGCCGCGGCGATTTCGTCCAACGCCTCATTGATCGCCGCCTGTGGCAACGGCTCGCCGTACAGCACCACATCGGGACGCACGATCCCCCCGCATTCCGCGCAATGAGGCACGGCGCCTCGCAACGCTTTGACGTCGGCGGTATCCATCAGCTCACGGCACTGCGTGCAATAGTGCAAGCTGACCGTGCCGTGGAGCTCAATGACGTGCTCACTGCCTGCCGCCTGATGCAATCCGTCAATATTCTGTGTGATGACAGCCGACAGCTTTCCTTGACGTTCGAGTTCTGCAAGCACCTTATGCGTGCGGTTTTCCGCCGCCGTCACATTCAGAAAATATTCATAGTGAAAACGATAAAACACCTCGGGATGCGCGTTGAAAAACTCACGACTTAAGATCGTTTCGGGCGATACATCATACGCTTTGACCGTTTGATAGATACCGTCGGGACTGCGATAATCTTTGATCCCGCTTTCCGTTGACACGCCCGCACCGCCGAAAAACACGATGCGTTCGGAACGGCGCACCATATCGGCGAATTGTTCGATTTTGTTCACTGCTATTCCCCGTTTCATCTCAGGATAACAACCGATTGACTACCGAGCGCCTCATACCGCGCCTCTGCCAGCTCCTTCGGATACGCCACAAGCATCCCCGCATAGGGATCGTTGAAATAATACTGCTCGCTGTCATAGCCGACAAGAAGCATGCAATGCTCATTCCCCGGCCAAGTGAAAAGGGAGCCGTCATCCAGATACCACGACGTAACAGGGGCCACCTCGAGCATAGCGATCGTCGCCCACAGAATGACAGGGGTACCCTGATCGATATACTGCGAGCACAGCTGTTCAAGCGACAGTCCTTCGTTGCGGATGATACCGTCCGCGTTTCCGTAATACGCACAAAGCGCCGCCTCGATCACCGTTGCCATACATCCGAAGCTCGAATCCGAGGTCGGATGGCCGATAAAATACTCATACGGCGACGGGCCGTAGGTCAAGCCGCCGTCGATGTAGAAATCACGGCTCTTCGGTAAATATTCGTCCACAAAGGTATCGATCGACACCTCTTCTCCCGCATACCGCAACGCCATCACCGTGCTGACCGATTCACAGCCCGTGGGATAGTCGGGATTTTGCGGAATGACGGGAACCTCGATCAGCACGGTCTGCGAAGTAGGCTCCGCCTCATCCTCGTAGACATACTCCTCCTCGGGTTCCTCAGGTTCGGAAACCGTATCCTCCTCGAAAATCGAAATAGACGTCATTTCGGTATCCTGACACAGACGCACCGCGTGTTTGCGAGACATCGCCGTTCCGACACCTGCGATCCAGCGGCCTTCCTCCGTACACACCGCCGTTTCAATCGGCTCGGGAGAGGACCAAAGAAAAGCCTCCGCCTGTACCAGATCGTACATACGCAAAATGTACGTCTCGTTATCCAGAACACTCGTCGCAAAGCCACCGTGTCCGATGCCGACCACAACCTCGTCCGCACGCCAGATCGGAGTATACACGACCGTATTCCCCTCGGTCACAAACGCGAAGTTATTAAAGGTTTCGCCCAGACCGTTTTCGTGCGAAATCTCCTGCACCCGCTCATCGTCAATATAATTCGTGAACGTCCTTTCGTTCAGATCGATCGTCTCAAGGCGCGAATCCACCGTCACAATACGCAGCTTGCCGTCACGGAACCAGCGCACGTTGCGGGGAGCCGATTCGAACGCCACATCAAACGAAGAACCGTTTGTCAGATCGAGAAACGTGATTGCCTGTTTACTGCCGTCGGCGTAAGCAAACAAGCGCTCATCCTCACTTACCGCACAGAACAAGAAGCCCACACCGCTTGTTTCAACGGCGCGTTGCTCCCGAAGGTTGCCGCTGTGATCAAAAAGGTAAAGCTGTTTTTTATCGGTATCGACGGCGTAAAGGCCGTTCGAGGTCAAGCCGCTTTGCCACGCCGCCTCTTTAAAAGACAGCGACGACAAAAACCGTTGCTCCTGTAAGTCGTACAGTAAGGAGTCAAACGAATAGGTATAGAGCCCCGCCTGTACACTGTCGATCTTCAACACACCTCCGAGCGTCGACAGCTCGATAAGATCCGCTTCAAAGCTCAACTCCTCCAGCGCCTGCTCCGGCAAGGATGCTGCCTCGAAAGCACGCACGGCATCCTCTGTCGGCGGAAGATGCGTCACGCCCGTCGAAGCCGTCTGACACGCGGTCAGAAGCAACAGCACGCACGATAAAACCGCCGCTAACAACCGTCTGCCGCCAAAATGTGATTTTTTCATATCGATCACCGCCTTTAACGGTATTATAGCACACCGTATGCAAAAAGAAAACCCCAAGTCAAAGACTTGGGGCAACTTGTGTTAATCTTCTTCATTGATCTCGTGCAAAAACTCCTTGAGAAAATCTCAAGGAGTTTTTTGGGGGCTCCGACACTCAAAACGTTAACATTATTCTGTAAAACTCAAAATATACGTGAATTGATTTGTTGTATCCGATTCACCCATTATTATTTCAACTTGGTGATCCGACCAAGTGATTTCTTTTACATTACCTTCAAAAACACCTGCGCCGTCATTTGACAACGCAAATTCTTCTTCGTCAACAGTTTTACCGTTTGAGTTTCTCAACACCAACTTGGCATTTACCGAGCCAAAAGACCATTGCGGACTTCCCACTTGATATAAATAAACAGTATAATCATTGTCCGGACTGTTTTGAGAGGTTATTAAAATGATTTCTTCAAAACAGCAGGCG
>JAFQMR010000059.1 GCA_017396175.1 Clostridia bacterium | reverse complement strand
GTTCTACTTTGTCAACGGCCTGAGCAATAGTTGATTTTGAGAATTTTTGTAACGTATTTGAAGTGATGTTCTATTGCCATCAATAAGGAGTGACCGATATGAAAACAACCAACCGCATCATCGCTTTGTCGGCGGTGCTTGCTTTGCTGCTATGTTTCCTTCCGACAACCATCGTTATGCCTACAAGTGCGTTGTCCATTCCGTCAGACGGCCGGGTATCGGTAGCAACGTGGAAAGATTTCCGCGAAGCACTGATGTCACCCGATGTAACGGATGTGTATGTTGCTGAGGGCGTTACCATTCAACACACGTTCGATGCGGATAGGGAAATCGAAAGTGATGTGCGTGTAGATGTGGTCGGTACCAAACGCTTGAAAATTGACGGCTCCGTTGATTTCACAGGCTCGATCAATGATACGGGATTGATTTGTCTTTGGGAAAGCTCCTGTTCCTTGACCGTGTGCGGAAGCGGATCGTTGTTTTATCGGCTGCGACACGGCGTAGACGGCGATGTCATCCATATTGAAGAGGGTAATCTGTTTTATCTGTCGGGAGGCACGCTAACCATACAGGACAACGTACAGATCGTTTTACAATTTGGATGGGTTGACGCAAATCATGTCTTTGAGCAAGCGCCGATCGGCGGTGTGCGTGGAAAGGTAAACATCGAAGGCGGTATTATTTCAGGTCACACGATCTTCAGCAAAGGCATGGATTGGACGGTGTCGGGTGGGTTTTTTGATTGCGCTGCGCAATATGATTATGATATGGCGATTTCTACCGGCTCGATGAACATCTCGGGCGGTTCTTTCGAAGGCGGCATAGATTACAGTGGCAACAGCGTTATATTGCGCGAGGGCGCTAAATGGATTTCAGCAGACGGCAACTGCTATGACACGGTACAGTCACGGCAAGCAGGGCTCGCCTGGAAGTGTGGGTTTGCCATACAAGAGCCCACCGTGTCGGACGGCATGGTTACAAAGGATCTGGGAACGATCGCTGCAGGTATGCATTATCCGATTCGTTTTTCCGCTAACTCCATGGGCTATTCACGTCCCTCGTGGAATCTTTCTACAGAATCCCATCTGTATGTGTATGACGGCAATCGTCAATTGGTGGAGCACCTCGTTGCCGCGGGTTCTACCCCCGTTGATTACAACTTAAATTCACTTGCGGCAGGAGACTATTCACTGGTAGAAACGGTGATGATGAAAAAAGGCGATAAGGAGGTCACAAGCACCTCTCACACCTTCACCTTCACCGTCACGGATAGTATTCAACGTCTGACACGTGCAGAGGTTTTTGAGATCCAGCGCCCCGCACCGGGACAAAATCCGGATTTTACTTGTGATCTGGATAATCCTCCGCATTGCACAACACCGGTTATCCGTTGGTATGCACTGGATGCACACGGCACAAAAGGTGCTGCGATGACGGCAAACGATACGTTTAAGGAAAACACGGTCTATCGTGTAGAAATACTGGTAAACACCATAGGTGACCGCGTATTTGATTTTTACGATGATGAGGCGTATGTTTGGTTCAATCGTGAGGACGAACACTTTTATTATCCTGAGCAAAATGACTTCACTTCGGTGATACTGTATGCAGATTATGACACAGCCAACTGCATCACCGATATCAACATCATCGATGTGCAGTACCCCATCCCCGGCGAAACGCCCGATACAGACTTCCTGACAGTCGGCCCTGTCGGTGCGAGTGAGAGTGGTACGCAGATCGAATGGTATTACGAAACGAACCCCGGCACATCGGCGGCGGGCTTTGCGCGCCTTGACGGCAAATTCAGAGCCGACCGCCGTCATCAGGCGTATGTGCAGGTGGAAACCAAGGACGGCTACTGGTTTGCCACTGACGATCAGGGGGACCTGGCTGTCAATGTCACCTTTGACGGCGAACCGATGGATTTTGCGTATGCGACCGACCCTTATACGGACGACGGTGCTGTGAGCGCTATCAAGGCGGCACATACCTTTGAACGCGCGCAGGAGGTGGACGGTGTGTTCATCGACGGTATGTGGCTCACGGACGGTCAATATCTCGACAGCGCTAACTGGGGCATCAAAACCGAAGAAACTGTCGACAAAGAGGCAGGCTATGCGTACTATAACGACGGTGTGCTGACGCTTCATAATTTCAGCTGGTACACACGCGGTGACTACAACGCCATCGACTCCTACCATCCGCTGATCATCAAGGCGGAAGGAGAGTCCCGTCTGACCTCATTCTCCAACGGCATTGTGACAAATGATACCCTTACGCTTGAAGGCGACGGGACTTTGCGACTGTATTCAAGCGGCGAAGGCATCTTCGCCATCGGAGATATGACCGTTGAGAGCGGTGAATGGTACGTGATCGATGACAAGTATGACGGTATGTGGCTGTACAGCAGTCTGACGGTGAACGGCGGTACGCTGGATGTTTACGGCCCGCAGTGCGGCATCAACGGCGACGACTTCACGCCTGTCACCGTGAACGGCGGCACGCTGATCGCAAGAGCCGCTGTCGATTGTGCGATCGGTTGGTGCGATACGGAGATCGCAGACGGTGCCAAAGTGACCGTCGGTACGTATGACAGCGACACGCTTGCACCGTGGGACGGTGTGACGGGTTTTGCCGAATATGCTTACGTGGAGATCGCGTTTGAAAGCGATGCCTTGCTCGGCGATCTGAACTTTGACGGCACGGTGAATATGATGGATGCCCTGCTGCTGTACGGCGGCACGGGCGGCGCACGGAACCTTACGGCGGAGCAGGCGGCGGTCGCCGATGTGAGCGGCGACGGCACCGTCAATATGATGGATGCCCTGCTGCTCTATAAGGTGGCGTCGGGCGCGTAAAGGGCAGTGAAGAGTGAAAAGTGAAGAGTGAATAGTGAAGGAGTCCGCTTGCGCGGACGGAAATTGTAAAAAACGGACGGCGGTTGCCGTCCGTTTTTGCGTGGAAATTTGAATCGGCATCGTAGGGCGGGGGCTCGCTCCCGCCGCGTTTGCACAAAACCGAGATCGGCGGTGCGGCACGACAGCGACTCGCTTCGCTCCCTTGCATAAGTTCCGC
>JAFQMR010000058.1 GCA_017396175.1 Clostridia bacterium | reverse complement strand
GACGTGGTGTCCTGCGGCGAGCTGTACACCGCGAAGAACGCGGGCTTCCCGATGGATAAGATTTACTTCCACGGCAACCTCAAGACGGATGAGGACATCCGCTACGCCATTGGGTGCGGCGTCGGCTGTATCATCGCCGACTGCCGCGAGGAGATCGACGCGATCGACCGCCTCGCCGCCGAACAGGGCGTGCGTCAGCGGGTGATGCTGCGTCTGACCCCCGGCGTCGACCCCCACACCTATGAGGCGGTCGCGACGGGCAAGGTGGACTGCAAGTTTGGCTTTGCCATCGAGAACGGCATGGCGATGGAGATCGCCCTGCACACGCTGACAAAGGAGCACATCGATCTGTGCGGCTTCCACTGTCACGTCGGCTCGATGGTGTTCGACTCGGATGTGTATATCCGCACCGCGGAGATTATGCTGGATTTCATTGCCGAGCTGGGTCACGACACGGGCTTTGTCACCCGCGAGCTGGACATCGGCGGCGGCTACGGTGTGCGGTACGTCGAGAGCGATCCCACCATCGACATCCGCGCGAACATCGCCGAGGTCGCGGATACGATGAAGCGGATGACCGCTGAGCGCGGCATCCCGATGCCGCTGGTGCATATGGAGCCGGGACGCAGCATCGTCGCGGACGCAGGCATCACGCTGTACACCGTCGGCGCGGTCAAGACCATTCCCGGCTACAAGACCTATGTGTGCGTTGACGGCGGGATGGGGGATAACCCCCGTTATGCGCTGTATCAGTCGGCGTACACCGTCGTCGCGGCGGATAAGATGGATGAGCCCTGTGATATGCTCTGCGATCTGGCGGGGCGCTGTTGTGAGAGCGGCTACATCCTGCAGGATAAGATCCAGCTTCCGAGCAGCCTGACCCGCGGCGATCTCGTCGCGGTGCTGACGACGGGTGCTTACAACTATTCGATGGCATCCAACTACAACCGCTATCCCCGTTTTCCCGTCATTATGGTGGACGGTGAGCGGGACTATGTCGCGGTGCGCCGCGAGTCCCTCGCGGACATTGTTTTGAATGATATGTAAAAAGCAGGCACAGCCGATCATCGGCTGTGCCTGCTTTTTCCGTTGTTGCGATCAGGAATTGCACAGATGATTTTAAGAAAATCTATTGACTATCGTGGTTATTTTTGATAGAATAACATACGATATATAACAAGAGGTATATAATAGGAGGTGCCGTATGCCGCCAAAGGTAAAGATCACAAAAGAGGATATTATTAAAACGGCTGTCGAGCTTGTGAGAGCAAACGGTGAGCGATCCATCAACGCACGGTCGATCGCCGCCGCCTTGAATTGCTCCACGCAGCCTGTGTTTTCCAATTTTGCTACGATGGACAAATTGCAGGAAGCGGTGATCGTCGCCGCATACGATCGCTATCTTGGTTTTCTGAAAAGTGAGGTCGAAAGCGGGAGATATCCGCCGTATAAAGCCTTTGGAATGGCCTATATCCGCTTTGCAAAGGAAGAAAAGGAACTGTTTAAGCGGTTGTTTATGCGCGACAGAACCGGAGAGGATCTGTCGCCGTCACCCGATTTTGAAGAGTCTGTGCAGATGATTATGAAGGCAAACGGTGTAACCGCTGAAAAGGCGCGTCTTATGCACTTGGAAATGTGGTCCTGCGTTCACGGCATCGGTGTGATGATCGCCACGTCCTTTTTACCGCTTGAGTGGGAAATGATCAGCGATATGCTGACCGATGTATATCAGGGGATACGGGTAAGACATTTATCGGAGGAGATCAAGCAATGAACGCCATTAGGATCGAAGGCCTTACGAAACGCTATCGTGACGTGGTCGCTGTTGACGAGCTGTCGCTTTGCATCGAAGAAGGAGAATTGTTCTCTCTGCTCGGGGTAAACGGCGCTGGCAAAACCACCACCATCAAAATGCTGTCCTGCCTGACCCGGCCTACCGGTGGAGATGCCTTTTTGAACGGTAAAAGCATCTGTAAGGATGCCGCCGCCGTGAAATCGATGATCGCCGTTTCTCCGCAGGAAACAGCGGTTGCCCCCGGACTGTCCGTTCGCGAAAATCTGGAACTGATATGCGGCGTTCACGGCTTCACGAAAGAGAAGAAAAACGCGAAGATCGCCGAGCTGACCGAACTGCTCGGGCTGAAATCTGTCATTAAGAAAAAAGCGGGTAAGTTATCGGGCGGCTGGCAACGCCGACTGAGTATTGCTATGGCGCTCATCAGCGAGCCGAAAATCTTGTTTCTTGACGAACCTACGCTCGGACTGGACGTGCTCGCTCGCAGCGATTTGTGGGATATGATCCGCTCGCTCAAAGGGAAGGCTACGATCGTTCTGACCACCCACTATATGGAAGAGGCGGAGGCTCTTTCCGACCGTATCGCGATAATGAAAGACGGCAGGCTGTTGATCTGTGACACGACTGATGGAATTAAGGACGTAGCGGGAACGGACAATTTTGAGCAAGCCTTTATCCGTATCGTGAAGGGAGCGGCAATATGAAAATGCGCGCATTTGCTAATAGAAACGCCAAAGAAATATTGCGGGATCCGCTCAACCTGTTCTTTGGACTCGGTTTCCCGTTGGTGCTGATCTTGCTGCTCAGCGCTATACAGGCCAATATTCCCGTAGCACTTTTTGAAATACAGCACTTAACGCCGGGCATTACCGTTTTCGGGCTTTCCTTTATGACCCTGTTTTCGGCAACCGTTATTGCGAAGGACAGAGGGAGCTCGTTGCTTCAGCGCCTGTATACGACACCGCTGACTCCAACGGATTTCATTCTCGGCTACACCTTGCCCATCATACCGATCGCCATCGCTCAATGTGTGATTTGCTATATTGCGGCGATCATTCTCGGGTTAAAGATCACGGTCGGCATTTTATACGCTATTGTGTTTATTATTCCTGTTTCCTTCCTTTACATCGCGTTGGGGCTCCTTTGCGGGAGCGTGTTGACCGATAAGCAGGTCGGTGGTATCTGCGGTGCTCTGCTGACGAATCTTTCGGCGTGGCTGTCGGGTGTTTGGTTTGATTTGGAGCTTGTCGGCGGCGCGTTTAAGAAGATTGCATACGCCTTTCCCTTTGTTCATGCGGTTAATATGGAGCGGGCGGTGTTGGCAGGGGATTTTGCCGACGTTTTCCCGCATATCTGGTGGGTGCTCGGCTATTCCGCGGCGGCGTTTGCGCTGGCGGTTATATTGTTTTTGCGACAAATGAAAAAGCAGTGAGCTTTCGAAGCCCGATAAGATGCTTGCATCTTACCGGGCTTTTTATCTTGCTTGCCGCGGCGAATTGTGGTAGTATAAAGGTATCATCTGTAAGGAGGCTCGTTATGAAGCAGAGCACAGTACAGGATCTGTATACCGCGGCAGGGGAGACGTTGCGCGATACGCCCGATGCCATCCCGTGGCAGGACTATCCCCGCCCGCAGCTTGCGCGCGATTCTTATCTCAACCTCAACGGTTGGTGGGAGTTTGCCGTCACCGACAGCGACGACCTGCCGTCCGATTATCCTGAGCGCATCCGTGTGCCGTTTTCGCCCGAGAGCCTGCTGTCGGGCGTGCATCGCGTGCCGCCCGAGGATGCGCGCTTATATTACCGCCGCGCCTTTACGCTGCCTGCGGGCTTTCATCGCGAGCGGGTGCTGCTGCATTTCGGCGCGGCGGATCAGACCGCGACCGTGTGGGTCAACGGCGTCGAGCTCATCACACACGAGGGCGGCTATATGCCGTTCTCGGTGGACATTACCGCCGTGCTACAGGAGGAAAACACCGTCGTCGTGCGGGTGATCGACCGCTTGGAAAATCCTATTCTGCCGTACGGCAAGCAGCGGCGCGACCGCGGCGGGATGTGGTACACCCCCGTGTCGGGACTGTGGCAGACGGTATGGGCGGAGAGCGTGCCGAGTGTGTATATTAAACGCATCAAGCTCGACGTCACCGCCGACACTGCCCGTATCACGGTGGACGGCGTGACTGACGGCACCGTGACGGTGAACACGCCCGACGGGGCGATCACCTGCCCGCTGTGCGACGGCACGGCGACCGTCACACCCGAAAATCCGCGGTTGTGGTCGCCCGACGACCCGTATCTTTATACCTTCACTGTCACAGCGGGGGAGGATGCCGTGCGGTCCTATTTCGCTCTGCGCACCGTGGAGGTGCGCGCGGTCGACGGCATCCCGCGTATTTGCCTCAACGGCAAGCCCGTTTTCCTGCACGCCCTGCTCGATCAGGGCTACTGGAGCGACGGGCTGTTCCTGCCCGCGCAGCCGAGCGGGCTTGACGAGGATATTGCGGTCGCACAGTCGCTCGGTTTTAACACCCTGCGCAAGCACATCAAGATCGAGCCCGAGCAGTT
>JAFQMR010000057.1 GCA_017396175.1 Clostridia bacterium | reverse complement strand
TAATGAAGTAATTGAACCATACTTTCTCGCCCCTCTTTTTGGGATAGCTTTATTTTATCATACATTTCGACACGATTCAACGCTTATCCGCATTCTTCTCACTCTTTTTTAACAGAAAAATGATCAAAAAGTAAAGACAAGTGCTCTCGTTCGTGCTATACTGAAGCTAAGCCCACGAAAAGGGTGTGCCGTTTCCGCCGTGCTATACCGATGATCAAAAGGAGTTTTCTTTTCCCGATTGTATAAAAGTCAAAAGGAGTGATCGCGTTATGAAACGTCTGTTATCTGTCACCTTGTGTCTCCTGCTCGTTTGTCTGCTCACCGCCTGCGGAGAGACCGCCCCTGTCGTCACCGCCACAGAGGTGACTGCCCGTATAGCGGACTCTGCCGACGGCGTCCGCCGTGTCCCGACGGAGGCAACCGACTACGCGGTGGATGTGCTTTTCGAAGCGGACGGCACCTTGACCGATCTCTGCCTGCTTCGGTTACAGCTGTCAACCTACGATCACGCCATCTACAAAGCCACCGAGTCGATCCCGCTCGGCACGGTGACCGTCGATGAGCCGGTCGTCGCGGCACTCGATTTCCCCGGAGATATGTCGGCTTGGGGATTCTCCTTCACCGATGCCAACGGTGTTGTGCAGTATCGCACCCTGTACATCAGCGGCGAAGACGGCTCTCTCGTCACGGCGGAAGGAATTCTGTGATCCGCCGATAAGGAGTTTTCTTTTCCCGATTGTATAAGAGTCGAAAGGAGTGATCGCGTTATGAAACGCTTGATATCCGTTGCTTTATGTATCCTTCTTTGCGGTCTGCTCACCGCCTGCGAAGAGACCGCCCCCGTCATCGACGATACCCCGTTGTCCTTCCGCGCTGTGGTAGTGGATGTCCAGCCCAACGCCTCCTCCCCCGCGTGGGTTCTTGTTGAACCGCTGGAGGGCGAGGCTGAGCGTCGTAGCTGTGACCGCATCGACGTATCCCTGACCGCGCTCGACGCGCCGTTTTTGTGCTACGGCGATGCCGTTCGCATCACCTACAACGGCGAGATCGCGGAATCCTATCCCGCTCAGGCAAAGGCCGAGGCGATCGAAGTGCTGACCGACGTGCAAGACGTCCGCTTCCCGCTTTCGTGGGTATCCGACGGCGAACCGACCGACACCTTTCAAAACGACGTGATCATCACCGCCGCCTTCAAGGATTGCTTCTTTGCGGAGCTTGTCATTCCGCACATCTATACGATCAAGGTCAACGCCCCGCTCCCCGAGGGCTGGTGCATCGGGGATCAGGTAGCGCTGACGCTGACCGATGTCCGCGAGGGCGGGGACACCCACCGTGTCGAGGGCAACCTGTCCTCCATCACCGAAAGCACCTTCGTGCTGGAGCCCGACGTGTGTTATAAGCCTGTCCTCTATCTCTATCCCGAACAGCCGACCGAGGTCTCGGTCACGCTGGATCTTAAAGGCGAGCTGACCTGCACCTACCCCGCCTATCAAAACGGCTGGCACGTCACCGCCGAACCCGACGGCACGTTGACGGACAGCAAGGGACAGACCTACAACTACCTCTACTGGGAGGGCAACACCGACGCCCGCTGGGATCTCTCGGAAGGCTTCTGCATCCAGGGCGAGGACACCGCCGCCTTTCTCGAAACGGCGCTCGCACAGCTCGGGCTCACCCGCCGTGAGGCAAACGAATTCATTGTCTATTGGTTGCCGCTGATGCAGGAGAACCCCTATAACCTCATCGCCTTCCAGACGGAAGCCTACACAACGGCGGCACCGCTCACCATCACCCCCGCCCCCGACACGCTCATCCGCGTGTTTATGGTGTATAAGCCGCTCGAAGAAGCGGTCGACATCCCGCCGCAGACGCTCTCTGCGCCCGCCCGTCACGGCTTCACCGCCGTGGAATGGGGCGGAACGAAGGGTCAGTGACATCGAGCGCTTTGGCGCTCGGTGAACTATCGCATAGCGATATGAAATATTGCCTGACGGCCATGTGAAATCTGTCCTTCGGACAGGTGGATATCGGTGTTGTGCATCCCCGTAGGGCGGGGGTTTACTCCCGCCGCGTGTCCCAAAGGGACGCGGTCGCGTGCAACGCGACAGGATCGGGTTGCGGTTTGCGTTACGGAACAGATACATCCGTCCCCACACCCTCCGTAGGGCACGGCCTGCGTGCCGTGCCTCCATCGCCGATTTGCGGTTTCCCCTTGCCTCCCTCTGACGAGGGAGGTGGATGCGGCAACGCCGCAGACGAAGGGAGAGATACTGCCCTGCCGATCCGCCGTGGCGTCATACTGTCCGATTCGCTTCGCTCACATGTATACCTTCCGCTTGCCAAATCAAAGATTTGGAGCGTCAGTTAAGCGGAGTCCCATCCGAGACCCGTTCGACTCTGTTTCGGCGTCATACTGAGCGAGCG
>JAFQMR010000056.1 GCA_017396175.1 Clostridia bacterium | reverse complement strand
TTACACCGGCGAAATCCCGTTCTGTTGTGTGTTTAAACGATACCCACAAGCGGCAGGGAGATCCCTGCCGCTTTTGCTGTTATTTATGATCGATTATGAGTTTAACAAATAGGAATAATCGAGGACAATACCTTCCTCGGCATCTACATAGCGGTCGACATAGGCGAATTGATAGGTGTCTGCATCGATCACACCGTTGCCGCGTTTGATGCGGACGTTTTCGGCTTCGGCGGGGATCGCTTGATACAGGGAGGATTTGACAGGGGAGCCGAAGCTGTTTCCGAGATGCCCGTAATACAGATTCGGTGCTTCTTTAGAGCGTGTGATAAAACGCTCGGGACTCGTGTTCTGAAATACGTTATAGTGCCACAATTGCGGATATACATACGGAATTCGTGTCATATGGGCTTTCAGGTGGGTGGTGCCGACCTCCGTCAGACGGTACTCATAATCCTCGCCCTTGTTGTCAAACAATCCGAGCAAAGAACACTTGTTGAAGCCAAAGGAGAATTGCAGATACTCTTCGCCGTCGGGAAGAATGCGGTCGGTCTGATCGAGCATTTGATTGAGTTCTTCATAGTTCTCCATATCATAACGCGAGCCGCAGAAGGCCAGCTTCAGATCGGGGAACGAGATCAGAAAATGCATCGTTTCGTCCTCAAGCGGATACACCATTTGTGCGATCACGATTTTGAGTGCTTTCCAAATTTTACGGCAAGAATCGCAGGCTTTGAGATGCGCCGTCAACGATTCCCGCTGTTCGTCGGCAAGAACCCCGAGAGCATCCTTGAATATATCCTTGTACACATCTTGACACAGCATAACCATCTCTCCTTTTCGTTGTTTCACAATACCGAATTGCTTTTGTACATGTTTGATTGCATAGTGGGTGGTGCTTTTGACCGTGCCGACGGGAATATGGATCGCCGATGCGATCTGTTCAAGCGTCATGTCCTGCAAAAACCGCATCGTGAGTACATCCCGTTGTCGATCAGGTAGCCGATGGATCACATCCATGACTTCGCCGACCAGTTCCTTTTGAATGACTTCCTCTTCGGGAGATTCGCTCACCTGCAGGTAAGCGTATAACGAATCGGCTTCCTCGTTTTCCGCATCAAGAGATAACACCGTCGGCTGTTTCGATGCGGAATAATAGGAATTGATCGTGTTTTTGGCGATCCGTAACAACCATCCCCGAAGCTGACCGCTTTCGGTATAGGAGGGATACGCGCGAAACGCTTTGATCCATATTTCTTGTGTCAGATCCTCGGCAATCGTCGGATTGCGCACTCGTTGTCGCACATACCGATACAACCACGCGGTATTATCGGCAACAACGCTTTCGAATGCCTGTTTGATACGGATCACCTCCCGTCCCGTTTTGTGTATACACATATATCCTAACACGAAATCCGTCAAAAAGGTTCAAGCGGGCGATGAAAATTATTAAAAAATCCTGTATAATAACCTTAACCGTTTCCGATTCCCGATACTATATAGGTGAAAGCTTTCAAAGAGAGGAACACGCCTTATGACCGCTAAAGCCGCCGCTCGGTGGATCTCCGACAATTTAACCGCCATTTACGGCTATGCCTTTGCGCGGCTGTTTGACAAACGCGAGGTGGACGATCTGACGCAGGACATCGTCTGCGCCGTGCTGACTTCGGCGCCGCGTTGCCGACACGATGAAGCGTTTCACGGGTTTGCGTGGCGTATCGCCGACAACACCTTCCGCTCGTTTATTCGGCGGCGGGCGCACACGGACGAGCCGTGCGAAGCGGCGGAGGACATTTCGGTGCCGTCCGCAGAGCAAGTGTTTATCGAGCAAACGGAAGCGAGCGATGAGCTGTATCGCTTGCGCCGCGAATTGTCGCTGCTCTCAAAAACCCACCGTGAGGTGTGCGTGAGCTATTATATCGATCACAAGCGCTGTTCCGACATTGCCCGTGAACAACACATCAGCGTGGAGATGGTGAAATATCACCTGTTCAAAACACGCAAGCTTTTGAAAGAAGGGATCGGTATGACAAGACAACTCGGAGAGAAAAGCTATAACCCCGGCACATTCCGTGTGGATTTCTGGGGTGACTACAACTATTACGGCGAGCTGTTTCACCGCCGTTTGCCGGGCTCCATCGTCCTTGCCGCCTACTATGCCCCGATGACAGCCGAGGAGCTGTCGATGGAGCTCGGTGTGGCGATGCCGTATCTGGAGGAAGAGCTGGACACGCTCGAAAGGGCAGGGGTACTGCTCAAGGTCGGTGGCAGATACCAAACCAATCTCGTGATCATCACGGATGACTACGAAAAGGAATTTGTGCGCAGCACCAAGAGCCTCTATCCCGATACGGCCTCCCGTGTATATGAAGCGGTAAGCGCCTTGCTGCCGTCGGTTCGTGCGTTGGATTTTCAAGGCAACGACTACGATGACAATCGGTTGCTGTTTACCTTGCTGAATATCGCCATGATCGAGGGCTATCGCCGTGCGGACGAGCGTGCGCCTGGCGGCGAAGCAAAGCCTCTTCCGCTCGGCGGCAACGGCTGGGTATTCGGGTATGATAACGATTATGCCCATCGTCATTTCCACGGTGTCACCACGGACAACCGCCGCGAGGACGGTGCCGCACGTTTTGCGGTGATCAATTACCGCGCTGTGGCGGCTTGTCAGATGGTGCGCTTTAAGGGATACGTGCAAAAAAGCGAAGCGATGTGGGATGCGATTTTGAACGCACC
>JAFQMR010000055.1 GCA_017396175.1 Clostridia bacterium | reverse complement strand
CTCACGTCGCAAAAAAGCTCGTTCGTGTCCTGTTTGCAATCCTCTCAAAAGACGTTTCTTTCTCTGATAATATTTCTCATTTTGCCGCTTGACTTTTTATAGTTGGTCTACGCACAAAATCGAATCGGCAACGTAAACGGGTGGCGGGGCCAATATCGCCCGCCGCAAATTCCGCACGTTTCGGTTGTGTCAGGCGATCGGATGTGGTATACTGATAAACGGAAGGCAGGTGAGGCGTATGGAGGAGCGGATCGAGAGATTACGGCGGGAGGCGATGGCGTTGCCGCTGTTGCCCGGAGTCTATCTGATGCACGACAAAACGGGCAAGGTGATCTATGTCGGCAAGGCCAAGGCGCTCAAAAACCGTGTCAGCCAGTATTTCGGCTCGCAGACGAACCATTCGATGAAGGTGCGGCAGATGGTCGCCCACGTGGAAACCTTTGAAACCATCGTGGTGGGCAGTGAGTTTGAGGCGCTGGTGCTGGAATGTTCGCTCATCAAGCAGTACGCCCCGAAATACAACATTTTATTAAAAGATGATAAGGGATATCATTATATTCGCGTGTCGAAACCGCCCTTTTCCCGCATTGCGGTCGTCATGCAGAAGAAGGAGGACGGCGCGCGGTATATCGGACCGTATATGAGCTCCTACGGTATCAAGCAGGCAGTGGACGAGGCAAACAAGGTGTTCGGACTCTCTACCTGTGCGCGTTCGCTTTGCTTCGGACGCAAGCCGCCCGCGATGGAGCGGCCGTGCCTCAATCACCATCTCGGGCAATGCTGTGCACCGTGTACGGGACGCGTCACTGAAGCGGAGTATGCCGAGCGGGTGGCGGGTGCGCTCGAGTGGCTCACCCGCGGCAGTGCCGCAATGATCACGACGCTGGAGGAACGGATGCTGGACGCGGCAGAGAAACTGGAATTTGAGAAGGCGGCGAAGCTTCGCGACCGTATTGCCGCCATCCGCCGTATTGACAGCCGCCAGACGGTGGTGATGTCCCGCGTCGAGGAGCAGGATATCGTGGCGATGGTGCGCTCGGGCGGACGTTCCTGCTTTGAGGTGTTTTGCTTCCGTGGCGGGGCACTTCGTGACCGTGAGGAATTTATCGTGGACGAGATGGAAGGAGAAGCCGCTGACCGCGGGGAATTCCTGCGGCGGTTTTATGCCGAGCGGGAAGAGCTTCCGCGACAGATCACGGTGGATGCGCTCCCCGAGGATGCCGAGCTTCTCGAACAATGGCTCACCGAAAAGGCGGGACGGCGGGTGCGTATCGTGGAACCGCAACGCGGCGAACAGGCACAGCTTGTTGCGATGTGCCGCGACAACGCGTCGGAGCATCTGGCAAAGGTACTCGGGATGAGCGGACGCGATGCGTCGGCGCTCGATGAGCTCGGGACGTTGCTCGGCTTGTCGGAGCCGCCCGCGTATATCGAATGCTATGATATATCTCACACAGCGGGCGAGGATCCCGTTTGCGGTATGATCGTCTACGAAAACGGACGGCCGCTCAAAAGTGCCTACCGCCGCTTTGCGGTGCGGGAGGCCAAGGGCGGAGACGATGCGGGCGCGATGATGGAGGTGCTTGCACGCCGCCTGACCGATTACAAAAACGGGGTGGAGGGCTTTGAACGTCTGCCCGACCTGATCCTGCTTGACGGCGGGGAGGCACAGGTGCAGGCGGTGAAAGAGGTGCTGACTCAACTCGGTGTGGATGTGCCGCTGTTCGGACTTGTGAAGGACGATCGCCACCGCACCCGCGCGATCGCGGTCGGCGGGGGCGAGATCGCGGTGCGGTCGCACCGTGCGGCGTATACGCTTGTCTCTTCGATGCAGGAGGAGGTACACCGCTATGCGATCGGCTATCATCGCAAAAAGCGATCGAAGAAAATCGGCACGACGCTTCTGAAGATCCCCGGTGTCGGGCAGACGCGTGCTAAAGCGCTCCTGCGCCATTTCGGATCCGTGAAAGCGGTATCCGAAGCGACCGAGGAACAGCTGATGACCGTCAAAGGCATGACCGCACCTGTCGCCGCGTCGATCGTGCGGTTTTTTGAGGGCCGTGAAGAGTGAATAGTGACGGAATGATAAAACGGACGAGCGGTTTGCTCGTCCGTTTTTGCGTGTAGAGCGCACAAACACCGCAATCGGTGATGGCGGCACGACACATAGGTCGTGCCCTACGGGATGTGCGCAAACCTATCCCCCCGCCGTGGCGTCATACTGAGCGAAGCGCGCTGTGCGCGCGAAGTCGAATGTATCTGCCGCGGCGGATCGGCATCGGCGGTATCTCTCCCTCAGCGACTCGCTCCGCTCGCTTGCATAAGTTCCGCTGGCCAAATCAAAGATTTGGAGCGTCACGCACGTCTTTTGCTTCGCAAAGTCCACCTCCCTCGTCAGAGGGAGGCAAGGGGAAACCGCAATTCGGCGGGGATCGTTTTACAATCCGTGCCCTTCAGGGCACACCTTCATTTTTCACTATTCACTATTCACTTTTCACTCTTCACTGCCCGTAAATTCCCCCGCCCTACGTAGACACCCATAGGGGATGCACAACACCGACATCCACCTGTCCGAAAGCTCTTCGCTTTTCACGGCTCTTTGGCCTGCCGTTTGCCTGACGCCTTGTCACCCGCGGTAATCGATGTCGAATTGATTAAAATAGGCTTCGAGAGCGGAGGCGCGCACGGCGTGGCTCACGTCGGGGATGACGCGGTTGAACAGCAGATCGGGGAGCGGGACACGCTGTGGGTTGGCGCTCTCCAGCTCACCTCTGGTGCCGAACACCGCCCGCCCGAGATGGCGGACATCGTTATAGAAGCGGAGGGTGTGCAGGGACGGGTTGAGCGCAAAGCACAGACTGCCGATGCGGGTGACAAACGGCGGGATGTCGAGCTCTTCGAGCCCTGTATAGGCGAAGGCCATCCGTCCGAGACGGCGCACGGAGGACGGGATCTCGAGCGTGTGCAGATCCTGACAGCCGTTGAAGGCGAGAGGGCCGATCTCCGTGACGGTGTTATCCTGCGGGATGACGCTGTTTTTGCATCCGAGCACCAGCTGTCCCGTCTTCGTGTCGATCAGGCAGTTCCCGCGTCCGATATAGCGCGGGTTATCCTCCTCGACCTCGATGGTCTCCACCTCGTTGAGCAGGCAGAAGGAGTCATAGATCTTCTCGCTGACCGAGATCATCTCGCGGGGGAACCGCAGATGCGGGGTCGAGAGATCGACCTCGATCAGCTTTTTATGTTCCATCGTCATCATAAGGCAGAGAGCTCCTTTCCTCAGCTGTTTTTTGCCAGCATCTCGGCGAATTTCGATTCGCTGAGCATCACGGTTTTGTGCTTCATTGCCGCGCCCACCTTACGGCTTCCGGGGAGGGTGCCGTAGAGCAGGTAGTCGGTGTCTTCGTTTATGCGCTCGCTGACACGCGCACCGAAGGAGGTGAGGAGCTCCGTTAATTCGGCGCGGGTGAATTGCGCGAAGGTGCCTGTGATCACGACCTCGGTATCGAAGAAGGGGTTGTCGCGGTCGGCGGTGATGCGGCTGGAGCCGATGAAGGTCAGCTCCGTGCGCATCGCGTGCAGCAGTTCTTGGTTCTGAGGGGCGGCGTACCATTCGTGCAACCGTCGCTCGAGCGCCTCGGAGATGCCGTCGATATGGGAGAAATAAAACCGCTCCTGCAACGCCTGCTCAAAGGCGGCCATATCGCCGTAATAATACTGGTGAAGCGTCTTGGCGCTTTCGGGGCCGAGCAGAGGGATGCCGAGCCCGACGAGAAACTGATGCAAATAACAGCGGCGGCTCTTTTCCACGGCGCTGTAAATGGCGTCAAACCGCTCCGTGCCGAAGCCCGGCGTGCGGATGATCTCCTCGCGGTGCAGGGCAAGGTGGTACAGGTCTTGAAAGCTGCGGATCCAGCCGTAGCCCATCATCGTTTCGATGACGGAGGCGGAGAGTCCCTTGATGTTCATCGCGGATTTGTCGCAGAAGCGGGCGATGCGGTGAGCGTTGCGTGCGAGGCACTGCTCGTTCGGGCAATAGAGCTCCTTCGTGCCGCCCGTCGTGTAGCGGACGGTCAGCGCCGTACCGCAACAGGGGCAGTAGGCGGGCAGGGTGAAGGTGCCGCTTGCGGTGAGGTTATCGGCGATCTGCGGGATAATGCGGTTTGCTTTGTACACGCGGATGTGATCGCCGAGGCCGAAGCGGAAGGATTCAAACAGGCTCAGGTTATGCAGGCTTGCGCGGTGCACGTGGGTGCCGTCGATCAGCACATCGTCAAACAGACCGACGATGCTGACCGCGCCCGTGCGGGTGGTGTTCAGCTCCACGCCGCGGAAGACGGTGTCGTACAGCTCATCCTCCCATTTGAGCGCGAGCATACGGTTCTCGTGGTGGGCGGTGGCACCGAGCGACCGCCCGTAGACAAGATCGTTGTATTCGAGGATCACGCCGTCGACGGGGTAGGGACAGCGGTCGGGTGCAAACACCTTTGCCAGTGTGTCCTCCAGCTCCTCCCGTTCGGTGCGGAGCACGAGTGTGTGCCCGACCGTGTCGAAGTTGTTGCTTTGCAGAAAGGCGAGCTGTTCCACCTTGGTTTTCGGCGCCTTCTTTTTGATCAGCTCAAACGCCACGAAGTCCATATGCGCGAGCTTTCCGCGGTCGGGGGTAAGGCTTCGTACGGCACCCGACGCGATGTTACGCGGGTGGGACGAGCCGTCCGAGAGCTTCGAGAGGATCGCGTGATCTGCCCACGATACCACGCCTTCTCCGCGCACCTCGAACGGTTCCTTGCAGGGAACGCAGAGCGGGAGGTTGCGCAGGTGGCGGACGGTGTGGGTGACGTCCTCGCCGACAAGGCCGTCGCGACCGCGGGTGATCGCCTGCACAAAGCGGCCCTTGTCGTAGCGAAGCACCAGCGTCAGGCCGTCGAGCTTCCACGACAGCACGGTATCCTTCCCGTCCGCAAAGCGGATCAGCTCCTCGAACGATTTGGTCTTCTGACAGGACAGCATCGGCTTTGTATGCTTCACCGTCTCCAGCTCCGCCTTTTCGTCCGATGGGATGCGCCCGACAGGGGAATCCGCAAAGCGGATGCCCGTGACCTGCTCGAGCATCTTCAGCTCCAGCACCAGCTTATCGTATTCGCGGTCGCTCATAACAGGGGCGTCCTTCTGATAGTACGCTTCGTCCGCCTCCTTGATCCGTGCGATCAGTGCCTTCATTTTTTGCAGATCGTTCATCCTGCAAGCCACTCCTTTTCTCTGTTGTGCGGTCAGTATACCACGTTTTATGTCCCGTTTCAGGGACATTCGTCGGCGGGGAGGCGGGCGATCTTCCCCCACGGCGGGGTGGCCTTGTCGTTGTTGATGATCCACAGCACGGGGATCCCGTCGGTGGCCTCTTCGGGCGGGTAGGGGGCATAGCCGTCCGTCAGAATGATGATGCTGACGGGCGGTTTGTCCATATGCTCGCGGACATAGTCGAAAATGCAGTGGAAGGAGGTACCGCCGCCGCCCTGCGGACGGATGATTTGGAATTCCTCCTCGCTTTCAAAGGGGCTCGGCTCCACGACAACGGCATCGAAAAAGCCGAGCTGTCCCGAGAGCTTGCCGCCGAACTGCACGATCGCACCGAGGATCTCGCTGTAGCATGCGGTGATCTGTTCGGTGTCCATCGAGGCGGAGGTATCGATCATAAACAGCACGTTTTTGACGGAATCGTCCTTTTCGTTGAAATCGGGCAGGAAGAACGGGCAATCCTGCAGGCGGCGGTCGGGCGGGGAGAAGGAATAGTCGCAGATCTCCTCCTGCACAAAGTCGTTGAGGATGGTGCGCCAGTCGAGCCGCGGCTTTTTGATCTCCGACAGGATGCGCTCGGCGCACAGCGGCACCGATCCGAAGGAGGAGGAACCCTTGTCGATGCGGAGTGCCTTGGAGGAGTTGATCAGCTCGGTGGTTTCGATCAGCCGCTGAAGCCAGATCTCCCCCATCGTGCCGTGACGGTCGTCGCCGCTCCAGAAGGAATGGTCGTCGATGGGGCGGTCGGCGTGCTCACGCGCCTCCTCCGCTTTCCGCAGAGCCTCCTCCTTCTGCAGGGCCTTGACGGTGCGGAGCGCCTGCGATTTTTGCTGAATGGCAGAGATCAACGCTTCGAGATCCGCTTCGGCGGAGCCGCGGCTTTTGCCGCCCTTACCGCCTTTGCCGCCCTTACCGCCCTTACCGCCTTTACCGCCTTTGTTGCCTTTAGCGCCCTTACCGCCTTGACCGCTGTCATCACCGCCGTTGTCGCCGTTGTCGCTTTGATCGCCGTCATTGCCTTGACCGCCGTCATCGTCGTCGTTGCCTTGACCTCCGTCATCGTCGTCGTTGCCTTGACCTCCGTCATCGTCGTCGTTGCCGTTATCGCCGTCGTTGCTGTCGTTGCCGTCCTCGGTCTCCTTGTCGCTGTCCGGCGAAGGGGTTGTCGGCGGTTTAGTATGTTTGGCTAACAGGGCGTACACCTGCTCGACAGACAGCTCGTATCCTTCGGTGCCGTCGGGGGCACGATGCATAGCGGTGCCGAATGGCTTCAGGGTGATGCGGTTGAGATCGCCGTTAAAGCAGCGGAGGATGTTCGAGTTGACAACGATGTCGCAGGCGCGGTCGTACAATGCGGGTTCGTAGGTCTCCTTCATGCGGAAGGGGTGCCCGAGTGCCGCGTGAAGCACCTCGTGCATCAGCACGAACTCCAGCTCGCGATCGCTGAGCTGATCCATAAAGTCGGGGTTGAAGGCGATGCGTTCGCCGTCGGTGTAGGCGGTCTCGCAGGAGAGATCCAGCGCAAATTTCAGGTGCATCAGCAGAACGGCGAAGAACGGCTGATGCATCAGCAGGGAGAGGCGGGCGTTTTGCAGGCGTCGGACAACGTCGTAAGTCTGCTTATTGAACTTCGCCATTGCGCATCGTACTCCTTTTTTGAATGATGCGGTGATATTCGGGGATCTGCATCAGCGTCTCCTTGTAGCCCTCCTCGATGTCCTCGTACTGCTTCAGGAGCAGGGCGATGTAGTCGGCGGGGAGCTTTTCGGCATAGCGCAGGGAATTGCCGATGCGTGTCGGTTCGTTTTTATGTTCACGGGCGTAGGTGACCATCGAGTTGACAACGGCATACAGCGCGTCGGCGGATTTCGGAAGCACGGTCACGGTGCCGTCGAAGATGCCCTCCGTATCGGGCAGGTCGCCCTGCAGGTTGCACCACGAACGGAATTCCACGGCAAGCGGCATGCCGATCAGTCCCGCGATGAGGGGGTAGAGCGTGTCGATATCGTCGCCGACATGGTTGAGCAGGTTGCTCACCATCTCCCACGAACGCGGGGTGGCAAAGGCGAGGTCGTCGCTCTTGGCATCGAAGCCGAACAGCTTGTCCGTGCGGAAGCAGAGAAAATCGTGCACGTACGGGTGAATGCCGCTTCGCTCGGCCCAGCTTCGCCAAGAGGTGAAGCTGCCCTCCACCTCGATGTGGAGAAGACGGTTGGCGAGCGCTTTGGGCATTTTGAAGGAGACGGATTTGTCGGTGACGCGGTTGCCCGCCGCCAGCACGATGCAGTTGTCGGGGAGCTTGTGTTCGCCGACCACGCGGTCGAGCGTGATCTGGTAGGCGGCCGCCTGTACGGACGGCGGGGCGGCGGAGATCTCGTCGAGAAACAGAAGGTTGATCAGATCGTCGCGGTCGCTCATCTGGAAGATCTGCGGCTTGAGCCACACGGCGAGCGTTTTGTCCTCATTCGCCGTGGGGATGCCGCGCAGGTCGATGGGGTTGAACAGCAGGAGGCGTACGTCGGTCACGGCAACCTGCTTGCCTGTTTCACGCTCGATGTCGCGGGCGATCTGGCGCACTGCCTGCGATTTACCGACGCCGGGAGGGCCCCACAGCATCACAGAGGGGAGTTCTTTTGGGGAAATGCCTTTTTTTACAACGGTGCAAAAGGCGTTCGAGAGGGTGTGGATGGTTTCTTCGACCGATAAGATCGGCATATTCGCAGAGGGTGTCATGCGGCAGTCACTCCTAACATCGTATTCAGCTGATCGAGCTCTTCGGTGAGAGCCTCGATCTCGTCGGTATAAGAACGTTCGGTTTCTTCGAGGTCCTGTTCGATGCGGGCCTTTTGGAACAGCAGGTCCTGCAACGCCTTCTCGCGGCGTGCCTTGAAGTCGCAAAGTCCCTCGAGCAGGTTGTTGAGGCGCTTGGTGATGCCCGCCTCGCTTTCGATCTCCATATAATACGCGGAGGCGCGCTTGACAAAGACATAGGGGATCTCCTCGCGCCTCCCGGGATCCTTGGCACCCGCGTTGCGCACCTTCGGGATCATACGGGCGGGGACGGTCACCTGAAAGCCCTGGTAGACGAGCGCCGTCTTTTCGTAGGGCTGGTTGCGGTGGGTGTGCACCGCCTGATAGACGGTGGAGCGGATCGCCTTCTGCTCGTCGTAGGTCAGGTCGTCGTAGGGCGTCTTGTTGGCGGCGTAGTAGTCGATATCCTCCTGCGTGGCGGCAATTTTCGCCTCTTGCAGACGGATCTTTTCGGGGAGCGCCTCCAGGGTGCGGACGGCTTCCTCGCGGGCGCGGACAAAATCGCGGTGGAGGATGCGGTATTTGTCCAGCTCGTTGATCACCTCGACACGCCGCTTGATCAGCGGGTTGCCGACGGCAAGCGCCTTCACCTCGGCATAATTGAGCACCGCCTCATCCACATCGTCGCCCTCGCGCATGGTGGCGTGTCCCGACAGGATCTGGCTGATAAAGCGTTGCTTGGTTTCGAGCAGCTGCCAGCTGTAGGCGTCGAAGCTACCCTTGGTGATATAGCGGAAGATCTGCACCTTGTCGCAGGTGTTGCCCTGACGCAGGATGCGGCCTTCGCGCTGGACCATATCGGCGGGACGCCACGGCACATCGAGGTGGTGAAGCGCAATGAGGCGTTCCTGTACGTTGACGCCGAGGCCCATTTTAAAGGTGGAGCCGACGACAACGGCGATGTTGCCGCATTGCAGGTCGTGGAACAGCAGACGCTTCTGATCCTCCGTGGTCGCGTCGTGGATGTAAGCGACGTGTCCCTCGGGCATCCCCATCGCCTTGAGCAGATATTTCAGCTCGTCGTAGAGGTTGAAGCGGGCTTTCGGGGTGCCGATGTCGCAAAAGACCATCTGGATACACCGCCGATCCCGCGTCTGCTCATAGATCTCCATAATGTTTTCCGCACAGCGGAACACCTTGGAATCGGCGTCGAGACCGTAGGCGGGATCGATCAGGCGCATATCCAGCGCCGCCTTGCGGCCGTCGCCCGTGATCTTCAGCAGGTTGTCCTCGTGGCGATCGACGCGCTTTTGCCGCACGTCGTCGGCACGAAGGGAGATCCCGCGCAGATAATCCTTGAAATCCTTGGAGCCGGGCTTGACGGAGTCGGTGTAGCCGTCAAATTCGGGAAGGCCCATCGCACCGTCCACGCGGTAGAAATCCGCCACCGAGGACAGCAGAGCGGTCAGCTCGGGCACGTTATAGAAGCGGGAAAAGCGGGTGGCGAGGTGGTAGTTGTTGGTGTCCACGTCGATCTCGAATTCCGTGGTCTTGCGGGCGAACATCCCAACCCACGAATCGAAGTTCTGCACGCCCATAAATTCCAGCTCGCCGTCCTGCAGGTATTTTTGCAGGACAAACAGGTCGGTGATGGAGTTGGTGATGGGGGTGCCCGTTGCGAGGATCACGCGGCCGCCGTGGTTCTGGCGTTGGACGCAGTGCACCTTGTCCATCATCGCGTCGCATTTTTTGGAGCCGTTGCCCGTCAGGCCGCGCACGTGGTTGATGTGGGTGTGTACCGACACGTTTTTGTAGTTGTGCGCCTCGTCAACGAACAGGGTGTTGATCCCCAGCTCGTCAAAGGCCAGCTCGCAGACGTTGTCGCTCATATCCTGCTGCAGCTTTTCGAGCGTTTTAAGCACGACCTCACGGCGCTGGTCGATCTTGCCCTTGTTATAAAAGGTGGTGCGGGCCTTGTCGAGCTTTTTCAGGCGTGCCTCGTACAGCTCGCAGTAATAGCGCTTGGACAGCGACAGCATATCAAAGCAGCTGTAGGTCATCAGGATCGCGTCGTAATCGTTGTCCACGATCGCCTGCAGGGTGGCGGATCGCCGCTTGGCGTTGAAGTTTTTGCGGTCGACCACCAGCAGATTCGCCTTCGGGTAGAGCTTGTAAAACATCGACACCCACTGCGGCATAATGTTGTTGGGGATGACATAGAGATTCTTTTTCGATTTCCCGAGACGGCGAAGCTCCATCCCCGCCGCGATCATCGTGAAGGTCTTTCCCGCGCCTACATCGTGCGCCAGCAGGGTGTTCGGGGTGAACAGGATGCGCGCCACGGAGTTTTTCTGGTGAGGCTTCATCGTGACCTGCTCGCTCATATCGGGGAATTCGAGAAAGGAGCCGTCGAACACACGCGGGCGGATGTTGCCGTAGCGGCGGCAGTACGCTCCCTGCAGACGTCGTGCGCGCTTCGGATCGCTCCACGCCCAGTGGCGGAATTCGGCGATCATCTTCTCCTGCTTTTCCAGCACCTTGACGGTTTCCTTCTGGTTGAGCAGGCGCACCTTGCTGTCGGCATCGGGCGTGTCGAAGACGGTGAGCGTCTTCATATTCAGGGTATTTTCCAACAGGACGAGCATATCCATCCGCTCGGTTCCCCACATCTGATAGATCAGGTGATCGTATTTGCCGTGCTCACTGCTTTTGCGAAAACGGTTTTTCTTCGGGATCTGCCACAACCCCGTCACGTCGTCGTGACGCACTTGATAATCCGCGGTGAGATAGGGCTTGGCGCTTTCGGGGTAGACGCCGTCCGTCGGCTCCAGCCCGATGAGGTGTAGGATGAACTCGTCGATGATGTCCCACGGCACCCACGGCGAGCCGAGCGTGATGTAGATATCCTCCGTCTCGATGGCGGGGTTGATGAGCCGTTCGAGGGCGGCCACGTTGTCGTCGAAGTAGCCGAGGTATTTTTCCGTCGCCTCCTTTGCCAGATGGTATTTATGGGTGAGGTTTCCCGAGAGGTATTCGTCGGCGGTCTCCCAGCCCTTGTAGAAGCATTCGTTCCAGTGGAGCGGATTCTGGAAGATGGAGCCGCGCAGGGCTTCGATCACGGTCTTCATCTCCTCGCCCGTGATGGACGCGATGAATTCGATGTCCACGATACCGAGCGCATCGAGCGAGACGAGTAACGCGTCGCCGATGCTGTCGCAGTGCACCCCCGCACGGTCATCGTCGTCGTACGGATTGACGAAATCCATCGGCAGATCCATCGCCGTGACGCTCTTGACGTGCTCCTCGTGACGGCGCTGTGCGCGGCGGGCGGCCCGCTCCTCCGCACGGCGGCGGCGTGCCTCCGCCTGCTCGGCCTTCTTGCGGAGCCGTGCGGCCTCCTCCTCCGCACGGCGGCGTTTTTCGCGCTCCTGTATGTCCAGCTTTGCGAGCTTCAGGGATTCGACGGCGATCTCCAGATCCTCGACCGAGAGGATGTCGCCGCCCTTTTGCACCGATTGGAAAAAGCTGATGAGCAGCTCGCGTTTTTCCTTGGCGGTCTTTACATAGTCGGGCACGGACGGCTTGTCGGCGGTGGGAATCAAAGCCATGGCGTTGCAGTCTCCTTTCGTTCGTTACGGCGCTTCGTGCTCCTCGATCCAGCGGGCGATGTCATCCTCGGTGAGGGAGAAGCCCTCCTCCTCTGCCTCCTTCAGGAAGGCGAGGAAATCCCCGAGCCACGCGTCGTCGATGCCGCACAGCTCCTGCGGGGTGAGCGTCACCTCGGCCTCCTCGGCTTCCTCGGCAGAAACGGGGTCGCGTCGCACATC
Organism: Clostridia bacterium; assembly: GCA_017396175.1. Lineage (GTDB taxonomy): Bacteria > Bacillota > Clostridia > Oscillospirales > Acutalibacteraceae > RGIG1959. The sequence continues at coordinate 5,719 of JAFQMR010000055.1, read as the reverse complement.
CGCGTGCATCGCGCTGTCGCCGTCCCGTGCAAGCAGTGCCGCGAGAAACCCCGACGAGCCGTTCTCCATAATGTACTGCCGTTCCTCGGCGTAAATCGGCAACAGGGCAAGAAACCGCACGCAGGAGTTGACATCGGCGATGTAGCTCTCGTGCGTATTCAGAAACAGAAACGCGTCGTAGCCGAAGGTGTCGCGGAAGAGGTCGGAGGCGTCGATGGTGTGTCCCTCGCCGAACCACGTGTCGTTTGCGAACGGAAAGCGTCCGAGCCGCGTCAGCTCACCGCCGATCACGCGTCCGTCGTTGCTTTTGGCGTTGAAGGACGGGGAGGCGTACGCCACCAGCTCACAGCGCGACAGCGTCTGCAACGGGGCGGTCATCGGACGGGCGCTGATCCCGAAGGTGACAAAGGCGGTTTCGTCGGCGGGCGTGCGGACCACCGCCGTGTCCGTGTGGACGTATTCGCTTTGGATTTCGTGCAGCAGCAGATCCTGCGATTCGCCGAAGTGTTCTTCGATAAATGCCTGCAGGTCTTCCATTTCCTCCACGCTGTACATAAGCGGCAATTTGTTCATAGCAATCTCTCCTTTTCGTTTGCTGTGAGGGCAGTATATCGCAACCGATGTACCGAAAACGGGACACAACTCGGCGTTTACATTTGCGTGCGGATGTGATACACTATCGGTAGACAGGAAACGGAGGGATCGGCATGAAGAAAACCTTGATTGTAGTGGATATGCAGAACGATTTCATCGATATGGCGCTCGGTACGCCGGAGGCGCAGGCGATCGTGCCGCGCGTGAAGGCGAAGATCGAGGCGTACCTCGCAAACGGCGATGAGGTGCTGTTTACCCGTGACACCCACGGCGAGGATTACCTCGACACGCCCGAAGGGACGAAGCTTCCCGTGGTGCATTGTGTCAAGGGTACAAAAGGATGGCAGATCGCGGACGGACTGTATCGCGAGGGGTGCCGCATCATCGATAAGCCGCAGTTCGGCTGGCCGCACTGGGACAGAGAAGCCTTTGAAGCGGTGGAGCTTGTGGGACTCTGCACCGATATTTGCGTGGTGTCGAACGCGCTGATCCTGAAGGCCCAGCATCCGTCGGTGCCGATCGCGGTGGACGCGTCGTGTTGCGCGGGTGTGACGCCCGAAAGTCACGAAGCGGCGCTGAAAACCATGGCTATGTGCCAGATCGATATGTTGTGATACGGAAAGGACGGGAATCCGATGTTTGATGTCAAAAAAACCACCGAAGCGTGTGTGCAATGGATCCGAGATTTCTTTGAGGAAAACGGCAAGGGCTGTAACGCCGTTGTCGGCATTTCGGGCGGCAAGGACAGCTCGATTGCGGCGGCGCTTTGCGTCGAAGCGCTCGGGCGCGACCGCGTGATCGGCGTGCTGATGCCGCAGGGCGTTCAGCACGATATCGATATGGCATATCTGCTGGTGGATCATCTGGGTATCCGCCGCTACGAGGTGAATGTCAAGGCGGCGATCGACGGCATTCTCGGGGCGTTCCCCGACGATCTGCCGATCTCGGAGCAGTCCCGCGTCAACCTGCCGCCCCGCATCCGTATGGCGACGTTGTACGCTGTGAGCCAGTCGCTCAACGGTCGCGTGGTCAACACCTGCAACCTGTCGGAGGACTGGGTTGGGTATTCGACGCGCTACGGCGATGCGGCGGGCGATTTTTCGCCGCTGTCGCAATTGACGGTCACCGAGGTCAAGCAGATCGGGCATTATCTCGGGCTCCCTGCGGAGCTTGTGGAGAAAACGCCCATCGACGGCTTGTGCGGCAAGACGGACGAGGAAAATCTCGGGTTCACCTATGCGGTGCTCGACCGCTATATCCGCACGGGCGAGATCGACGATCCCGCCGTGAAGGCGATCATCGACCGCCGTCATGCGGCGAACCTCTTTAAGCTGCAGCTGATGCCGAGCTTTCAGCCGTAACATAGATCGGCGAAGCGGCGCTTGCGCGGATGAACGGTAAAAAACGGACGGGAAAGCCCGTCCGTTTTTGCGTGTATGGGGGGCGAGGTGGAGGGGTAGTAGGGAACGGCCCCAAGTGCCGTTCCATTGGCAAAAAAACCGTAAATCGGCGGTATCTCTCCCTCCGTCATCGCACGGTGTGCGATGCCACCTCCCTCGTCAGAGGGAGGCAAGGGGAACCCGGGAATCGGCATAGAAGGCTTCTCACGGGGGAGAAGACTTTGGTGCAAACCGAAATCGATCCTGTCGCGTTTCACGCGACCGCGTCCCTTGGGACGCGCGGCGGGGCCAAGGCACCCGCCCTACGCATTTTATTCAAACCGACAGCACAAAACCGAAATCGGCGATGGCGGCGGTAACCCTCTCCGTCAAAACCTGTGGTTTTGCCACCTCCCCCAACGGGGGAGGCAAGGGCAGGCACAAACAATGCATCGGCGATGGCGGCGGGAGTCCCTAAAGGGATTTTTTTCGGTCACAAGCACCCGCCCTATGGATTCTATTCCATCGGGCATCGGAATCGACACTTGTGTAATAGGATGCTTTGTGGTATACTAACTCTATACCTTATGATTTCGAGGTGACGAAGAATGAAACGTGTTATGACGGTTCTGGTGGCTGTACTTTGTCTGCTGACGGCGGCGTTGCCGACAGCGGCGGCTCCCTACACCGAGCAGGAGCTCGAGGAATATATGGAGGCGATCTACTGCGAGCAGGTGTGGGCGCAGGATTTTCCCGACTTTCGGGTGCAGTTTGCGGACATCGATTTCGACGGACGCTTTGAGCTGATCACGATGGAAGCGATCGAGGGAGACTATGCCCCGAAAAAGGCAAACATCTACGCGTTTATGGATGCGGAGCTGAGCGGTCGCGGTTCGTTCACGCTCGGCAAGCTCGAGGTGTGCCGCGATCCGAATACACACGAGACGTTTGCGGTCAACCGCATCGAAAAGGACGGACAGATCTTTCATCAACGTCTGAACTATGACCGCGATCGTGAAACCGTATCGGTACAGGGGCTGACCGCCTCCTATGCGGAAAAGCTTGAGGATTACGGTTACACCCCCGTGACGGTCACAAAGGCCGAGTGGGAGACGATCGCGGAATATGCGGATTGTCGCGCGATCTTCCTGCCTGCCTATCAGAACACAGGCTATACAAACGGCGAGCCTCCGATCGTGGAGCCGACCGACGGCGACAGCGTTTCTACGTATATCGATCCGCCCGCGAAGGTGGATCTGACACCCTATTGGATCGCGGGGGGCGTTGTGATGGCGGCTGTGGCGATCACAACGGCGGTGCTGCTCGTGAAACGCCGCAAAGCTACAAAACAGCGGTGAGAAGCAGCATATCGCGTGCTTTTTGATAAATGCTGTCAAAGTCGCAAAGCGGCAACGGGTTACGACCTCGTCCCAGCTCGAAGGTGAAGCCCATCCGTCCCGTATGCTCAATGAACCAATCCTTGAACCCGCCGTGAGAGGCGATCGCGTTCGGGGAGGCGGGGGTGTAGCCGCTGACGGAGGCTAAGAGGCGGGCGGTCATACGGGCGTGAGTCGGTGTGCGGTCGCCGTATTGCCAGTAGATCTCCTCACCTTGCGAATGCAACGCGGCGACGTGGTGAAACGGTACGCGGCGGCACAACGCGCACAGGGCGGCGGTTTCGGGCTCGCTTTCGGCGCAGACACCGCCCCATTGGCGGGCACAAGGCCCCGTAATGCCGTGGCTCCGCTCGATGGCGGCAAGCTGTTCGCGCCCGGCGTCGAAATTGTGGTTGAGATCGATACCGTGGGCGTTTGCCTGCCAGACGCCTTTGATGTCGGCTCCCTGCACGTGGAGCATGGTGGCGTGGGAGCCGCCGCGGGATGAGCCGTGAATGGCGATGTCTACGCCGTCGGGGTTGATCTGCGGCAGGATGACAACGGTGCGGGATGCGGCGACGGATACAAAGTCGAAGCGACTGCGCGTATCCTCGCCGATATACTGACGGCAGAGATCCTCGCAAAGGCGCAGGGCGATGAGCGAGGTGAGCCATTCCTGTGCATGAAACGCGGCCGCGAACAGCACGGCGTGCTCGCCGTGTCCGATGGACAGGGCGTGTAAGGGGCGACCGCAGACACTTTGCCCGATGGTGGTGTGATGAACGAACGGATAGGCATGACAAAGCACCGCACACAAGGCACCGACGGCACGGCTGTCGGCAATTTGCGGTGTGACGATCGAGGGCATAGGGGAGTTCCTCCTTTAAATCATCGGTTCTTTAATCTTATGTAAAAGGATGATAACGTATGAATGATGAGAAATTGCTTGAAAAAACGCTGGAAACCAATTTAATTTTTGACGGGCGTGTGATCACCGTCTATCACAACAAGGCAGAGCTGTCGGACGGTACGACGGCGATGCGTGAGATCGTGGCGCACCCCGGAGGCGTGTGTGTGGCGGCACTCACCGAGAAGGACGAGCTTCTCTTTGTGCGGCAGTACCGTTGCCCTTACGACGAGATCGTGACGGAGCTTCCCGCAGGCAAGCTCGAGCGCGGGGAGGATCCTCTGCAGGCGGGCATCCGCGAGCTGTCCGAGGAGACGGGTGCGTCGGCGGAATCGGTCGTGTCACTCGGCAAGCTCTATCCGACACCCGGCTATTGCGGCGAGATCATTCATCTGTATCTTGCGACGGGGCTGACCTTCGGCGCTCAGCATACCGATGAGGATGAATTTCTTGATGTATTGCGCATTCCGCTCTCTGAGGCGGTGGAGATGGTGATGCGCGGGGAGCTTCCCGACTCTAAGACACAGACGGCGGTGCTGAAGGTCGCGCGGATGAAAGGGCTGTAAGGGCTGTGTGGTGAAAATACTTGCTTTTTATGAGAAAGCGTGTATAATGGATAAGAAAATATCACATGGCAGCCAGCCATGCGAAAGGAGTAATTTCAAATGAACAACCGTGAAAAATCGATGGAGACCGTTGTGGCTCTCTGCAAAAACCGTGGCTTTGTGTATCCGGGTTCGGACATCTACGGCGGCCTTGCCAACGCGTGGGACTACGGCCCGCTCGGCGTGGAGCTGAAGAACAACGTCAAAAAGGCGTGGTGGAAGAAGTTTGTGCAGGAAAGCCCCTACAACGTGGGCCTTGACAGCGCGATCCTGATGAACCCGCAGGTGTGGGTGGCGTCGGGCCATGTCGGCAACTTCTCCGATCCGTTGATGGACTGCAAGAGCTGTAAGACGCGTCACCGCGCCGACAAGCTGATCGAGGATCACGGCGCCAATCCCGGCGGCTGGAGCTTCGACGAGATGAAGGCGTACATCGACGACAACGGTATTAACTGCCCTGAGTGCGGTGAGCATAACTTCACCGATATCCGCACCTTTAACCTGATGTTCAAAACCTTCCAGGGTGTGACGGAGGATGCGAAGAACGAGCTGTACCTCCGCCCCGAAACGGCGCAGGGCATTTTCGTCAACTTTGCCAACGTGCAACGCACCACGCGCCGCAAGCTGCCGTTCGGTGTTTGCCAGGTAGGCAAGAGCTTCCGCAACGAGATCACGCCCGGCAACTTCATCTTCCGTACCCGCGAATTCGAGCAGATGGAGCTGGAGTTCTTCTGCAAGCCCGGCACCGATCTGGAGTGGTTTGCATTCTGGAAAGATTTCTGCCACAAGTGGCTGCTGTCGCTCGGCATGAAGGACGAAAACCTCAAGCTTCGTGACCACGATCCGAAGGAGCTGTCG
>JAFQMR010000054.1 GCA_017396175.1 Clostridia bacterium | reverse complement strand
CAAGGGCACGACCTATGTTAAGTGACGCTCCAAATCTTTGATTTGGCAAGCGGAACTTATGCAAGGGAGCGAAGCGAGTCGCTGTCGTGCCTCATCGTCGATTGCGGGGTTTGTGCAAACAGAACGGCACTTGGGGCCGTGCCCTACTACCCCTCCGACCTCATCGGTTACACCGCCTCGGCCACCTCCCCTGACAAGGGGAGGCAAGCGGTTGGTACATTCCCCTTCACACAAAAACGCGAGCATCTTTCACAGATGCCCGCGTTTTATGTTTTAAAAACCCTCTTGACAAGTCGGTCTATCGGTGATAGACTAAAAACAGAAGGTCTATCGCGGATAGACCGATTGGCGATGAAAGGGTGTACAACGCTATGGAGGAACGGAAGCTCGGTACGGTAGAGGGACGGTTTGCCGACCTGATCTGGTCGCGGGAGCCGCTTGGCTCGGGAGAGCTTGTAAAGCTGTGTGAGCAGGAGCTTGGGTGGAAAAAATCCACCACGTATACGGTGCTGAAAAAGCTGTGCGGACAAGGGCTGTTTCAAAACCAAAACGGATCGGTGACCTCGTGCGTGTCGCGGGAGGAGTATCTTGCCGCGCAAAGCGAGCAATTTGTAGAGGAGACCTTCGGCGGCTCGTTACCTGCGTTTGTGGCGGCGTTTTCGTCGCGGCAGACGCTGACACCTGCTCAGATCGATGAACTGGAGCGTATGATCGACAGGATGCGGAAAGGGGGAGCGTGATGACGGCAGTATTTCAGAAGCTTCTCGAAATGAGCATCGCGGCGGGATGGTTGGTGCTTGTTGTGCTGGCGTTGCGGTTGGTGCTGAAAAAGGCACCGCGTGCCATTGTCTGTGCGCTGTGGGCGTTGGTCGCTGTGCGACTGCTGTGTCCGTTTTCGTTTCAGGCACCGTGGAGCCTGATGCCGCCTGTTCCTGCGGTGAGTGAACAACGGGGGCCCGCAGGGGCTCCGACCGAGTCGGTCACCGCGCCGACCGATCCCGTGACAGGGACGGTGCCGTCCATGCCGACGCGGGCACCGCATGCACGTCCCGAGACGCCGCTTACGCAAGAGCCGACCTCGACCTCGGCGGACGGCTGGGCGATAGCGGCCTATGTGTGGGCGGGTGGTGTCGCCGTGATGCTGGTGTATGCCGTCGGGAGTACGTGGCGTCTTTCGCGGCGGGTTCGCGCCTCGGTCAAAACGGAACACCGTGTGTATGTGTGCGACGACATCGATACCCCGTTTATTCTCGGGGCGATCCGCCCGCGCATCTATCTCCCGTCGCGTTTGTCGGAGGACGAGCGTGTGCTGGTGCTTGCTCACGAGCGGGCGCATCTGAAGCGGGGAGATCATATCATTAAGCCGCTCGGATTTTTGCTTCTCGGCGTCTATTGGTTCCATCCGCTTTTGTGGGTGGCGTATATCCTGCTGTGTCGGGATATTGAGCGGGCGTGCGACGAGCGGGTGATCCGCGAGATGGACGGCGAGGACCGTGCAGCCTATTCGACATTGCTTCTGCGGTGCAGTGTACCGCGCAAAGCGGTGACCACTTGCCCGCTGGCGTTCGGTGAAAACGACGTCAAGACGCGTATTCGCCGCATTATGCATTATAAAAAGCCGACCTTCTGGATCGTGCTGATCGCGGTGGCGGCGTTGCTCGGAGCGGGGATATTTTTTCTGCTGGATCCGATCGTGAAGCAGGACGATACGCGTGTGACCGTAAAGGAAACGGTGCCGCATGAGTATGCACCGTTTGCCAAGGTCAGTGAGGACGGCGGCACGACGGGGTATGCGGTGGCGGATCTCGACGGCGACGGGCAGGAGGAGCTGATCCTCGGGCAGATCGACACGGGCGATGTGACGGCGCTGTACACCCGAAGCAACGGACAGGTACAGCAGGTGTTTTTAAAGGATACGGACGACCGCTACCGCCTGTATACGGACGGCTATGTCAAACGGACGCTTTCAAGGGGCGGCTTCGAGCTGT
>JAFQMR010000053.1 GCA_017396175.1 Clostridia bacterium | reverse complement strand
ACGCATAGTAATTGTAGAAATCGAGGCCTGCCGTGCCCTCCCACGCGGGGAGATAGCCGTTCGTCGGCGCGGCGGTCGCAAAGCTCGGCCAGTAGTCGTTCAGCAGGGAGATCTCACCCTCGCCGCTCGCGTGCGTAACCTTCAGCGTGATATTGTAAAGGGTGTGTGCCTCCACGCCGACCAGCAGACGCTTCAACGTGTTGACATCCACCTTGAGGTTCGGCTTGAACACCACATCAAAGCCCGCATCGGTATCCGCCTTCAGCGTGAGCATACCGTTCGAGTAGGTGTAGGTGCCGGGCTTCGTCTGATCCGCAATGGACAGCACCGCGGGATCCATCAGCGTCACGTTCGTATCCGCCGAGCGCAGGTTATAGCGCGAGTCGATGACCACGCCGTCCCCGGATGCAAAGTAGAGATAATTGATCTTGAGTGTGCTGTTCGGCGCCAGATAGAGACGGAACTGATCGATCTTATTGCCGTTGCCCGGCTTCCACCAATCCTTCAGACTGATCTGCAATGTCTCCGTGTTGGTCATATAGGGGGCGGTTTCGGCGTTGACAAGCTGATCGCCCGACTGGCAGTCGCGCATCATCCAGTAGCCGCTGCCCTTGGTCGTCATACCGAAGTAGTAGCCGCCGCCCGACTGCGGAGTCATCTGCAGGCTGAGCGTCGGGGTACTGAGCGTTCCGAGCGCGACAGGCGGGTAAAAGTCAAGCTGACCTTGCGCATCGCTGTTGTTGACGACCGTCAGCGCACCGTCCGCACCGTAGCTGAAGCTTATGCCGTCGCTGTTCGCCGTCACATCGTAGGCTAAGGCATCGATGCCTATGTATTTACCGTAATTGGCAATGGAGCACCAGCCGACCGTGCCGTCCTCCATCGTGATCTTACCCCAGTTGCCCGAAAGCTCCGTCACCTCGACGATGTCGCTGGGGTTCAGCGCGCCGAGCAGGTTGCCCGAGGTCGAAGCCGCATCGCGGACGTTCAGGCCGTCCGACGCGGTGACCTGATAGGTGCCGAGCTTCGTGGAAGAAGTCAGATCGGGATCGCCGACCTTCGTCGCGCCGTTTGCATACGCCTCAACGTAGCTCCAGAAGATCTTCCAGCCGTAGCCGTCGCGGCCGTCCTTGTAAGTACCCGCCGGCGTAAAGCTGTTGGTCGATTCGTTGTAGGTCGCGCGCATCTGCATCGGGCAGTCCTTACCGCTCTTGCTCGACACGCTGTACTGCCACGCATCCCAGTGCATCACGATGTCGGTGCGCCAGTCAAGATTCCAGCGCTTGCACAGCACGACGCAGAGATACGCCGTGTGCTTCATCGTCGCATCAAACTGGTTCTTGTACCAGTTGAGGATTGCCGTGCCGTCACTCCACTGCTCACCGCCGAAGGTCTCGGTCGCGGGGAAGTTGTTGACGCAGGTCTCGATACCGATCGCATTCACGTTGGAAGGCGTGCTCGAATACGAGGTGGCCGCATGCCAACCCTTGCGGTTGTCCGCCAGGCCCTGATAGATCGAGGTGTCGTCGACCGTGTAGTGCCAGCACGCGCTGGTGCTGGTCTTGTTGGTATTGTTGTGCACGTTCTTCGCATTCGCCGTCGAGACGTATGTACCGGTGTTGTGCACCATAATGTACTTTGGTGTAATGGAGCCGGTCGGGTTCATGCTCGTGCTGCGAAAATCAACAATGACGGGAACCTCCGCATCGGTGCCCGCACCGAGCGTGTAGGTGACATTGTTTGTCTTACCGTTGTGAGACGGCATCACATAGGGCTCCGCCTCTGCCTCCGTTGCCGCGAAGAACGACACGGCGGGCAAAATCCCCGCCACCAGCGTCAGACACAGCAGGAGAGAGAATAAGCGTTTCATCATGAGTTTGCTTCATCCTTTCAATCGTTTTCTATCGTCCGTGAAACAGGCATTCATACCTTCACATACAAAGCGGCCGATCGGAAAGCCGCTTTTCCCTTAATAGCAGTATACCAAATCCACCCTCCATCGTCAAGCAAGAGGTTACATTTTCGTTAATTCTAACTCAAAGCGTTTAAAGGTTTTGTAAAAAAGCACCAAAGGTATAGGCTTGCGCACATCCCGGGCACGACCTATGTTAAGTGACGCTCCAAATCTTTGATTTGGCAAGCGGAACTTATGCAAGGGAGCGAAGCGAGTCGCTGTCGTGCCGCACCGCCGATCTCGGTGTTGTGCAAACGGAACGGCACTTGAGGCCGTTCCCTACTCTACACGCAAAAACGGACGGGTTTCCCCGTCCGTTTGTTACAATCCGTCCGCGTCAGCGGACACCGACATTCTTCATTTTTCACTTTTCACTCTTCATTGCCCTCCTCCCCTTTGGGGGAGGTGGCAAAACCGCAGGTTTTGACAGAGAGGGTT
>JAFQMR010000052.1 GCA_017396175.1 Clostridia bacterium | reverse complement strand
TCGTAGTCGTGGTCGTAGTCGTGGTGGTCGTAGTCGTGGTGGTCGTGGTCGTCGTAGTAGTTGTTGTGGTGGTAGTGGTGGTCGTAGTCGTGGTGGTCGTGGTCGTCGTAGTAGTTGTTGTAGTAGTTGTGGTTGTGGTTGTAGTAGTTGTAGTTGTGGTTGTGGTTGTGGTCGTGGTAGTCGTGGTGGTCGGTGCCTTGGTCGTGGTGGTCGTAGCAGCTGTCGTGGTGGTGGTCGGCGCATACGTGCCCATCAACACCGCAAACAGCAGGCGCGTATCCCTTGTATCCGTGACGCCGTCACCGTTGCGGTCAAGCGACTCGACCATACTGTCGGTCAGCGTGACATCCCCGATCAGATAGCGCACAAACATACGGATATCGGTGCTCGTAAACCGTCCGTCGCCGTTCACATCCACCGCATCTGCGGGAATCACGGCACCGAAGGTGGGACGAGTGTAAACATACTCCTGCACGTCAGGCGATGCCTGTGCAACGAGCGGCATCAGCAACGTCAGAAGGAGCGATGCTGTCAGCAACGCCGACAGGCATTTTTTCAAAGCGCTTTTCATATTCCTTTACCCTCTCTTTCTTAAGGCCGTTCCTGTATTCCATTATATCCCTCTTGCCGAAAAAGGCAAGCTTTGCCGCAAAAATGCCGCAAAAAAATGCCGACCGCTTTTACGCGATCGGCACTCTTTCTCACATTATTCGTCACCGCAGATGAAATCCTCGCGGATCACCGCTGTGTTGTCGAAGCGTTGCAACAGATACAGTGCGCCACCGATGATTGCCGCCAACGCCGCTGTGATAATCAGAAAGTTTTTCATAAAGATCTCGCTCCTTTCAGGATTCTATTCTTATTGTATCGCAAGTATACATAAAATTCCACCGTTTTTTTCAAATTTCTTTTTACAATTTTGTAAATCCTACAACTCCTCTTCTCCCGTTTCACAAAAAATTTGCAAATTCCCCAAAAACTAACGGTTGTCATTACGAAAGATCTATAGTATAATAAATTGATATATACTATGGAGGGACAAGCCGATGATCGCCTATCTCGACAACAGCGCTACCACGCGCGTTTGCGACGCGGCACGCGAGCGTGCCGTTATAATGATGCAAGAGGAATTCGGCAATCCCTCCTCCCTTCACGCTCTCGGCATCCGCGCCGACCGCGAGATGACCGCCGCCAGACGACAGGTCGCCGGGCTGCTCGGCTTGCCGAGCAACGGTTCGGAGCTCTCCGCCGTCACGTTTACCTCGGGCGGTACCGAAGCGAACAACCTTGCGATCTTCGGTGCAGCTCATGCGTTGAAGAGGCGCGGGAAGCATCTCGTGACCACCGCCATCGAGCATCCTTCGGTGCTCGAAGCGATGAAGGCCCTTGCGCAGGACGGATTTGAGCTGACACTCGTTCAGCCCGACGCCAACGGCGATATTTCCGCCGACGCGCTGGTCGATGCCTGTCGCGAGGACACGATTCTCGTGTCGGCGATGCTGGTCAACAACGAGCTCGGCACGTTGCTTCCCATCCGCGAAGCGGTGCCCCGTATCCGCAAAAAATCACCGCTGGCGTTGATCCACTGCGACGCGGTACAGGCGGCGGGCAAGCTGCCGCTGAAGGCCCTTGCCCTCGGTGTGGATATGATGAGCATCAGCGGACATAAGCTCCACGCCCCGAAAGGCGTCGGTGCGCTGTATGTGAAGCGCTCGGTCCGTCTTATCCCCCGTACCTACGGCGGCGGGCAGGAAAAGGGCTTGCGCTCGGGGACGGAATCGACGCCGCTGATCGCGGCGTTCGGTGCGGCAATCGAAGCGCTGCCGCCTGTCCCCACGCAGATGGCGCATTTTTCCGCTTTGCGGGAGCGGTTGCTCGACGGACTCCGTTCCATCGACGGCACCGTTCCTCACCTCCCCGCAAACGGCGTTCCCTACATCGTAAACGTATCGGTCTGCGGCTTTAAAAGCGAAACGCTGGTGCATTTTCTTGCTGAGCGCGGTGTCTTCGTGTCGGCGGGCTCGGCGTGTGCCAAGGGACACGAAAGCCACGTTCTTAAGGCCATCGGCCTTCCCTCTGCCGAGATCGGCTCGGCACTCCGTATCAGCCTGTGCGCTGACAACACCCCCGACGAGATCGACGCCTTCCTCGACGCTTTGCGCGAAGCGGTCACCGTTCTCGCCCGTGTTCAATAAACGAGTTTACTCCGTCTTATCAGAAAGGCAGGTTTTATCCTATGGCCAATCCCGAAGAGCGCCGTCCCGTCGACGGTGCCGAGCCTCCGATCGCGGACAGCGTTCCCGAAGCGGCCGAGCCCTCCGTCGAGCAGACCGAGGCTTTGCCCGAGGAGCCCGCTCCCGTGGAAGAGCAGATCATCGCTCCGTCCGAGGACGCCACCGCCGACGTGCTGGCGGCGATCCCGAAAAAGCCGTCTCCTATGGAGGACGACGATCTCGATCCCGATGACCGCCGTGCCGTCAAAGCGGCCAAGAAGGCCGCCGAAAAGGCTTCCAAGAAGCCCCGCCGTATGGGCATCATCCGCTTCCTGAAAACGATCTTTCCCTGCCGCGGCGAAGGTGTTTTCGAAGCGGTTCGTAAATCGATCCTGCTGGCGGGTGTCTTTGTGTTTGTGTTTGCAGGTTGCCTGCTTCTCGAAGACCTCTATATCAATCCGATGCAGAACAGCCAGCAGGTCGACACCATCAAAAGCCAGTACATCAGCGGCGATACCGCCCCCGTGCTGAACGAAGCCGAGCAGAACTTCGCTTATCCCGCGGGGATGCTCGATTCCTTCAAAAAGCTGTACTACCAGAATCAGGATATCCGTGCGTGGCTGACCTACAACTCCACCGACGGCACCACCATTCAGGCGGATTATCCCGTGATGTGGAGCGGCGACAACGATTATTACCTCAACCACGATTTCTATCAGACCTACAACAAAAACGGCTCGCTGTTCTTCGATTTCCGTAATCAGTTCAGCTCCCCCGACTTTGTGAACCGTAACCTGATCATCTACGGTCACAATATGGCGAGCGGGCAGATGTTTGCCTCGCTCAACCGTCTCACCTACGGTGTGGATTACGCCCGCACCGCGCCGACCTTTACGCTCGACACCATTTACGAGGAAGCGCAGTACAAGGTGTTTGCCGTGATGATCGTCAACAGCGATCCCGCCGACGGCGCACCGTTCGGCTACCTGCGCACCTCCTTCAGCGACGATGTGGATTTTGCGAACTTCCTCGCGGAAATTCTTGCGCGCTCGCTGTACGTCTACGGAGATGTGGATCTGCGTCCCGATGACAACATCGTCACGCTGTCCACCTGCAACACCTCGTCGGAGGCGCGTTTTACCGACGGCCGTACCGTGGTGGTCGCCCGCCGTGTGCGCGAGGGTGAGGATCCGTCGACCGATGTGTCGAAGATCATTTATAACAACGACGTGCTGATGCCGTATGCGTGGTATCGCAATCAGGATGCCGAGCCGCACCCCTACTACGTCGATCCGAACTATCATATCGAAGAGCTCAGCTCGCTGAAATCCTATATTGAGGAGCTTCAACAGCAGGCGCAATCGGGCTCGACCGTTCCCGGCTCGCCCTCGAACGTGACCATCCCGAGCATCACCATCCCCAGCACGACCACCTCGACGACGGTCGAAACCACCACGACCACCAAAATGCCGACGCAAACCACACAGGCACAGCTGTTCACCATCACCGTGAACACGCCTGTCACCTATACGGTCGGCGATTCCTTTGACTACAAAAACACCACCGTCACCGGTTGGTACACGAACGGTCGCCGCATCGCGATCAACCCGCGTCACTGCGCGATCACCGGCTTCAGCACCGCCCACGCGGGCAGCTACTACGTTACCATCCACTACGGTCAGTTGAAGGCGTCGTTCTTTATGGCGGTACGCAACCCCGAATCGGATATTACTCAGACCACCACTGCCACAACCCCGCCCGACCAGACAACGGTGCCGCCCGAGGAATCGACCACCGCACCGATCACCGAACCGACCGACGCACCGCTCCCGCCTGAGGAGCAAACGGTCGCGGAACCCTAAGGAGGCAACCCTGCTATGGCATTTATCCCCGAAGAGATCCTGCTCGTCAAAAACGGCGAGCTGGCGCTCAAAGGTCTCAACCGCGGAACGTTTGAGGACGTTCTGCTCAAGAATCTCCGCCGCCGTCTGAAGGCGGTCGGACGCTTCTCGCTTCGCAAATCCCAATCGACGATCTACATCGAGCCGCTCGACGAATGGGCGGATATGGACGAAGCCGCCCGCTGTGTGTCGCAGGTATTCGGTATCGCCGCTTACTCCCGTGCCCGCGTGGTGGAAAAGGATCTCGACACCATCGGCCGTATGGCGCCCGTCTACCTTGCCGATCTGCTCGCGGATGCGAAAACCTTCAAGGTCGAAAGCAAACGCGCCGACAAGACTTTTCCCCACCCCTCGCCCGAAATCAGCCGCGAGGTCGGCGGGTATGTGCTGGAAGCCTTTCCCCACCTCAAGGTGGACGTGCACAACCCCGATGTGATCGTGCATATCGAGGTGCGCGAGCTGGGCGCCTATATCCACACGCGTCAGCTTCCCGGCGCAGGCGGTATGCCCGTCGGCACGGCAGGCAAAGCGGCGATCCTCATTTCGGGCGGCATTGATTCACCCGTCGCCGCCTATATGATGGCCAAGCGCGGCATTGCGCTGACCGCTATTCACTTCGCCTCCCCGCCGTATACGAGCGAACGTGCTGAAGAAAAGGTGTGCGAGCTGCTTCGACAGGTATCGCATTACGCGGGACATATCCGCACCTTCGTGGTACCGTTCACCGAGCTGCAGGAGGCCATCCGCGACCATTGTCCCGAGGAGCTGTTCACCCTGGTGATGCGCCGCATGATGATGCGCATCGCGTCGATGGTGGCGGTACGCGAGGGATGCGGTGCGCTGATCACGGGCGAAAGCCTCGGTCAGGTCGCCAGTCAGACTATCCCTGCCCTCGCCTGCACCGATGCGGTGGCGACTCTTCCCGTGTTCCGTCCCGTGATCGGTATGGACAAGGAGGAGATCATCCGCATCGCCCGCAAGATCGATACGTTTGAACTGTCCATCCAGCCCTATGAGGATTGCTGTACGGTGTTCACCCCGCGCCACCCGCGCACCCGCCCGACGATCGAGATGCTCGAGCGTGCCGAAGCCGCGTTCGATTTTGAATCGATGTGCCGAACGGCCGCCGACAACACCCGCATCGTAAAGCTGTAATATACAACACAAAACGCCACGGACGATCCTGTCCGTGGCGTTTACATTTCCGTGCCCGAAGGGCACACCTTCACTATTCACTATTCACTCTTCACGGCTCTTATCGGTATTTCTCTGCTTGAAGGTTGAACATTTCGGCGTATTTGCCGCCCGCTTCGATCAGCTCGTCATGGGAGCCTTGCTCAATGACCTGCCCGTCCTCCAGCATAAAGATGGTATCCGCCATTCTGGTCGTCGAAAGACGGTGAGAAATAAAGAGGATCGTCTTATCGCTTGCGAGCTCGCGGATCGTCTGATTGAGACGGTATTCCGACAGCGGATCCAGCGCCGATGACGGCTCGTCGAGGATCAGCACCTCGGCGTTGCTGTACAGCACGCGGGCGATGGCGAGCTTTTGCGCCTCACCGCCCGAGAGGTTTGTACCGCTCTCTTCAAATTCCTTTGTCAACGGCGTGTGGATGCCGAGCGGTAAGCGTTCGAGCACTTCATCAAACCCGACGCGGTGCAATACGTCAAGAAGCCGCGCTTCGTCGAGCGGCTCGCCCATCGTCACGTTTTCCGCCACGGTGGCGGCGATGATCTGATAATCCTGAAACAGTGCCGCGACCTTTTCCCGATACCCTGCAAGCGGGTAAGCGGAAAGCGGTTGCCCGCCGTAGCGGATCTCACCCTCCGTCGGATCATACAAGCGCATAAACAGCTTGACAAGCGTCGATTTGCCCGCACCGTTATACCCGACAAGTGCGATCTTCGCGCCGTGCGGGATCGTAAGCGTAATGCCTTTTAAGGTATCGTGCTCCGCCGCCGGATACGCAAAGCGAACGTTTTGAAGCGCATAGCCCGCCGCCGTCGGAAGCGCCGCCGTCCCCTCGTCGGGGAGGAGATTCTCCGTTTCGAGGAAGGTGCGCAGCTTTTCGATATACATCGCGTGCTGTTGGAATTCGGGCAACAGCTCCGTCACCCAGGTCAGGTCGCGCTGAAGGCTCTCCGTCGAGCGGAAGAGCGCATACAGGGCGCTGTAGCTGAGCGTTCCCGTCACAAGCGTCTGATACAGAAGATACGTCATATAGGCGCCTTCAAACGGCAGGACATCCCAGCAGATACTGCGGAAATAGCTCAGGAAAAAGAGCGGCTTTGCGTGGCGGTTGACCGTTTCCAGCTCCTTCTCCTGCGAATCGTCGAAATCGTCAAACAGCATCTCCTCCATCTCGCCCATACGTAAGTCCTTCGCGTAATCGGCCAGATAGAATACACGCTTGATGTAATCGGCTCGGCGAGAAATCGGAATCCGTTCCTCCTCCCGCTGCATAAAGCGCTTGTTGCTTTTGAGCCCGAAAACCATCGTCAGCACCAACGACACCGCCACAAAGATCAAGCCTACGGGATCGGTCGCGATGACAAAGCCGCCCATAATGCACACAACGGTCGCCGTTGTGACAAGCGAACAGAAGGATTCGAGCACCTTCAACACGTGAGCGGGAGCCTCCTGCATCGCCCACACAAAATCGTTATAGAAGGCGGGATCGTCGTACCGCGCCATATCCATAGACGCCGCTTTGCGGTACAGCGCCAGGCGCAGTTCCTTATACACCTTTTCCTCCGCCTTGCAGAGGTACTTGACCTCAATGCCCGAAAAGACAAGCATATTGAATACAACGATCGCCGTCACGGGCAGAAACATCGGGAAGATGTCGGTGAACGGCCGTCCCTCCTCGACCACCTTGATAATATAGGAAATCAGGAAGGTGTTCTCAAGGATCAGCACCACGTGAGAATTGATCATCGCGAACAGCTTTGTCAGCACAAAGCCGGGACTGATACGCCACAGCCAGCCGAGCGCAAAGCGGCAATCGGACATTGTGCGGCGGAAGGACGGCTTCGGTTCGTTATTCGGTCGGTACCGTCGGTAACGAGGCATCGGCGCTCACCTCCTCTCCGCTGTCGGACACAAGGTAGGCCTTTGCCTGCTTTTTGAACATATCGGCGTACTCGCCGTCGAGTGCCATCAGCTCTTTATGCGTGCCGCTCTCGATCAGCTCGCCGTCCTTAAGCATATACACGCGGTCGGACAGAGCCGCCGACGAGAGGCGGTGTGAAATCAGGATCGCGATCTTACCCTTCGCGGGATCGCATTCGCGGCACAGACGCAGGATGGTCTCGTACATCTGATACTCGGCGATCGGATCGAGCGCCGAGGACGGCTCATCAAGCACCACCACGGGGCTTTCCTTCGCAAAGGCGCGCGCCACGGCGATTTTCTGGTTCTCGCCGCCCGACAGCACCGCTCCCTGCTCGTCAAACTCACGTGTCAGGCGGGTATCCACACCGTGCTCGAGCGATTCCGCCTTTTGAAGCACCCCGCTTTCGCGAAGCGCCTCCACCGCTGTTTCGCGCTTCTCTTCAGGCACGCGGGACAGCATCACGTTTTCGAGCACCGTTGCCGAAAACATCGCAAAATCCTGAAACGCCGCACCGATCAGACGGCGGTATTCCTTGACGTTGTATTCACGGATATCCACGCCGTTCAGGAGGATCACGCCCTCCGTCGGATCATACAGCCGCATGATCAGCTTGATAAGCGTCGATTTACCGCTGCCGTTGAAGCCGACGACCGCCACCGTTTCTCCGCTTCTCAGCGTCAGACTGACGTGGGACAACGCATCCCGCGTCTGTCCCTCATAGCGGAAGCTGACGTCGCGAAGCTCGATCGTCTGCACGGGAAGCGTCACCGCACGGCCGTCCTGATCCTCGGGGATCTTCGGCTCATATGCCATAAACTTGCGCAGATTCTGCACAAACATACAGTTTTTATTGAGATCGGTCGCCGTGTTCGTCACAAAGCGGATCATCGTTCCCGCACTCATAATGGCGGAGCTGAGCACCACGAAATCACCGAGCGGCACCAGATGATGCACGATGGTGACGTACGATACGACAAGCAGCATCCCCTCAAACGCCAGCGGATAGAGGATCATATTGCGGATGCGCGCCCAACGCGCGATGCCCTTTGCCGTTTGGTTGATATTGTCGCACGCGCCGTCGTACGCCTCCGTATAGGTATCCTCCAGAAGCGAAAAGAGCGGTGTCATCCGCATCTCGCCCGCATACTTCTGCAAAAAGGCGGTGCGGTTGACGTAATCAAAACGGCGCTGAAACGGAATGCGCTTCTGATCCCGCTCATAAAACAGGCGGTTGACACGCGGCCCGAACAGCCAGTTGCCGACAAGCGGCAACAGCAGGAAGAAGATCGACCACCACGCCATCGACAGCATCGTACCGACGGTAAACGCCGCCGACAGCGAATAACTCAGCGTCACCGACACCTGCCGCACCATCTGCTGAATACGGTCGGTCGCTTCGTTGGCCGCCATCGTATAGGTGCCGTAAAATTCGGGCGTTTCGTAACATTCCACGTCGGCGTTAGCCGCTTTTTTAAACAGCATCCGATGCACATCGTACCGCAGACGCACCCGCGCCCGCGGTGCGATCACTTCCCAGACGTAGTTCTGGAACGCCACAAGAATGCATTCCGCGATCACCACCACCCACACGAAGGTCGCCGCCTCCGCAAAGGTGCGGTCGATGCCCGTTTCGCCGAACAGGTAGCGCATAAACACCACGGCGAAAAATGCCCAGAAAAACGCGTTGATGCCCATCGCGAGAATGGAGCAGATCAGATAGGCGGGCTCCCGCTTCCACACCATTCCGAGTATGTATTTCAGATTCGGAATGACGGGGATCTTCTCTTTTTTTGTCTTCGGAGGCTTCCCCACAAGCACCTCTCCTTTAAAAGCGGGCAGCCCTTGGCGGGCGCCCGCTTTTCCGTTTTTTAAAGAATCGTTTCCATACCGTATTTCTGCGGCTTCATCCCGCAGGCATCGTAAAACCGTTTGGCCGACTCGTTGCACGCCCAGACATTGAGCGTCACGTTGTAACAGCCGCTGTCCTTGGCAAACGCCTTGACAAACGCAAACAGCGCCATACCGATATGCTGTCCGCGGCATTGCTCATCCACGCACAGATCGTCAATATACAGCGTTTTCACGTCGGTCAGAATGTTATGTCCGATATGCTGTTCAAACACGCAAAACGCATACCCGCACACCTCGTCCGCCGCATCGACCGCGACAAAGACGGGCGTCCGCTCGTTTTGCAGGATCGTTTTCAGCTCCTCGTCGGTGTATTTCTTCACGCCGCCGTAAAACAGATCGGGACGGCCGCGGTGATGCACCTCCAGCACCTGCTCGAGAAGCCGCCCGAGTCCTCCGATATCGCGTTCACAAGCCTTGCGGATCGTCAACGCTCTCACCCTCTCTTTGTGTGTTATTTCAGCTCCACGATCGTCACGCCGTTTTCGCCCTCGCCGTACGCGCCGAGGCGGAAGCTCTTGACCGACGGATGGCGGCGCAGATGCTGCTGCACGGCGTTGCGAAGCACACCTGTGCCTTTGCCGTGGATGATCGTGACGGCGGGCAGCCCCGCCATCACCGCGTTATCGATAAAACGGTCCACTTCCAGGAGCCCCTCGTCGGAAGCCATCCCGCGCAGATCAAGATCCGTCTCCGCACGGCGTTCAAACCGCGAGGCGGCCGAACGGGCCACCGTTCCGCCGACGGCGGGTGCCTTCTTTTGTTCGATCAGCCGCAGGTTCGACTGCGCCACCCGCGTTCGGATGATGCCCGCCTGCACCTCCACCTGTCCGCTCTTATCGGGAAGAGCCAGCACCGTCGCCTTCTTATCGATATCGACGATCAGCACCTCGTCCCCGATCTTCAGCGCACGAGGGAGCGTATAGCCGCTGTTTACGGGTGACTTTTTCACGGGATCCCGCGCTTCGTCGATCGCCTTCAGCTTCTGACGCAGAGCGGTCTTCGCCTCCTGTGCGCCCTGAGCGCCCTGACGGCTCTGCTTGCGCATCGCCTCCAGCTCGTCGAGCAACCGTTCCGCCTCCAGACGCGCCTTTTCGGTAATACGATCCGCCTCACGGCGGGCGTCCTCGAGGAGCTTGTCCTGCTCCATCTGCATTTTTGCAAGACGCTCGCGCGTTTTGCGTCCTTCCTCGTCCGACTTCATACGAAGCTCCTTCGCCTCGCGAAGCTGTTCTTCCAGCGCACGGCGGCGTTCCTCGAGACGCACCACGACCTCCTCAAGGCGGCGGTCATCGCCTGCAACCAGCGACTTTGCACGGTCGATCAGCCGCTCGTCCATACCGAGCCGCGCCGAGATCGCAAACGCGTTGGAGCGTCCCGGCGTACCGACCGTCAGGCGATAGGTCGGACGAAGCGACGCCACGTCAAATTCACAGCTGCCGTTTTCGACGCCGTCCGTATGAATGGCATACGCCTTTAATTCCGCGTAGTGCGTGGTCGCCGCAATGCGGGCCCCCTGCGCACGGAGACGCTCGAGAATCGCCGTTGCGAGTGCCGCACCCTCGACAGGATCGGTACCCGAGCCGAGCTCATCGAGAAGCACCAGGCTCTTTTCATCCGCCTGCTCCAGGATCCGCGCCACGTTGGTCATATGCGCCGAGAAGGTCGACAGGCTCTGTTCGATGGACTGCTCGTCGCCGATATCGACCAGCACCCTGTCGAACACCGAGAAGCGACTGCCGCTTCCGCACGGCGGGAGCAACCCGCAACACACCATCTGCGTCAGCAGGCCGAGCGTTTTGAGCGTTACCGTTTTACCGCCCGTGTTCGGGCCCGTGATCACAAGGGTATCAAACGTCTCGCCGAGCGACACGTCGATCGGCACGACCTTATCCTTATCGATCAACGGATGCCGTGCCGCCTTTAAGACGATGCATCCGTCATCCGACACCGTCGGGCGCAACGCCTTCATCTGATAACCGAGCGCCGCCTTGGCAAAAATGAGATCCAGCTCCACGATCACGTCATATTCCGCCGACAGCGCATCGGCAAAGCCGCCGATCTCCGACGACAACGCAAACAGCACCCGCTCGATCTCCGCTTCCTCTTTGGCAAGCAATACCTTGATCTCGTTGTTCGCTTCCACCGCGCCCATCGGTTCGACGAATACCGTCGCACCCGACGCGGAGGTGTCGTGGACAAGACCGGGGATCTCGGCGCGGTGCTCCGCCTTGACGGGAACGACAAAGCGTCCCGCACGGATGGTCACAATGGGATCCTGCAACGCCTTTTGATAGGCGGGACTGCGCACCAGGCGATCCAGCTGATCGCGCACCCGCTGGGATGCCTGCCGCATCTTGCGGCGAATGGAGCCGAGCTCCGCCGAAGCGGTATCCGCAATATCGCCGTCCGAAGTCACCGTCAGCGCAATGCGTTCCTCCAGGAACTTGTTGACGGTCAGCGCCCCAAAACGGTCATCGAGCGTCGTCTCCACACCCGCCGACCGCACACGCCAATCGCACAGTGCACGCACGGTGTGAAGCAGTGCCGCCACCTCAAGAAGCTCTCTTGCGGACAGCATCGCTCCCGCCGCCGCACGGTAAAGCGCGTTTTTCGTATTTTTAATATGTCCGAAGGACGGCGAGCCGTAACCCGCCATCAGGCGGGACGCATCGTCCGTTTCGTCGAGCAGCCGCTCGACCTCGCGCAGATAGGGCGACGGACAAAGTGTCCTTGCCGCCTCTGCGGCATCGGCGGTGGAGGCTTTTTCGGCAAGCATCTGCAATACCTTTGAAAGCTCCAGCGCCGGTGCGATCGCCATTCCTGTCATAATGTTATGTACTCCTATACCTGAAATTCCGAAACCGTGTGATAAAACTCCAGTGTCTGAAACCGCCGCGACACCTGTGCGATCATAAATTGCTCCGCGATATCCGCCAGCTGCAGGCACGCTTCGTCGGGGAGACGGAACGCAAAGCAGCGCGACGGCGGACTTTGCAGGATAAACCGCATGGCATCGAATACCGTCGGCGACAACGCCGACGCCCCGTTCAAGCGGCAACGGTCACAGCACAGCACGCCGCTTGTCGGCTCAAAATACCGCACACCCTCACCTTGTCCGCATCGGCACCCGCTGAGCGTCGGGCGATAGCCCGCCATCGCCAGGAGGCGAAGCTCCGTAACCGCCTTGATGCGGTCGCGATGCTCCCCCTTTTCGAGCAGATGCAACGCGTTCAAAAGCAACGACAAATACGCCTCCGCGTCCTCCTCGCGGGGGGCCAGCGCCCCGAACAGCTCACAAAAATACTGCGCTAATGCCACCTGCTCCACCGTGCCGCCCGTTGCGAAGAACACCCGCTCGGGCACAGCGGTTTCCACAATGAATTTGTCGCGTCCTTTACACAGCGACAGCGACGCATAGGATAAGAGACGCGTCGATGCGCCCGCGCGGCTGTTGACGCGGCGTGCGCCGCGCACCGAAGCGCGAATGATCCCGAAACGATCGGTCAGCACGGTCACAAACCGATCCGCTTCACCGATATTGTGTTCGCGGACGATCAGTCCCTTCGCCGTCAGTCCCATCACCCGTCTCCTTTACCTCGGCGGCATCCCGCACCGCCTGTGCATACCGCAGATAATCCTCCACGCGTCCGGTGTGCGCGAAGATCTGCCAATACTCGTCTTTTTTATCCATAGCACATCACCCGTCCTTTACGGATAGTATGTGCCGTGCCTCTGCTTGATATGCGCGGTTACAGCTCATAGCCGAAGCCCGTCAGCAAGCCCTGACGGTTGCGCCAATCCTCTTTTACCTTGATCCAGGTCTTGAGGTCTACCTTGGTATCCAGAAGCGCCTCCATCTCACGGCGGGCCGCCGAGGACACCGCCTTCAGGCGTGTTCCGCCCTTGCCGATGAGCATCCCCTTATGGGATTCGCGCTCACAGTAGATCACGCAATCGATGCGCACGATCGGCTCACCTGCCGTGGTCACATCCTCCTTAAAGCGTTCGGTCACGACCGCCACACCGTGCGGCACCTCGTCCCGCATCACGTGCAGGATCTGTTCACGGATCAGCTCGGACGCGAGCACGCGCTCAGGCTGATCACTGACGGTGTCATCGGGGAAAAAGTGCGGACTCTCAAACGTAAAACGGCGAAGCTCCTCGACAAGCTCTGCAACACCGTCGCCGCTCTGCGCGCTGACGGGCAGGATCGCCTCAAAATCGTATTCGTCCTTATACGCCGCAATGGTGGCAAGCAGGTCGGTCTTCTCCTTGACAAGATCCGTCTTGTTGATGACAAGCACCGCGGGCATACGGCTGTGCTTCATCTGCGCGATCAGCTCGCGCTCCTCTTCGCGCACCCGTGCATTCGGCTCCACGACCAGCATCGCCGCATCCACGGTGCTGACCGCCTCACCGATGGATTTGACCATAAAATCCCCCAGGCGCGTGCGCGGGCGATGAAGTCCCGGGGTGTCGAGAAAGACAAGCTGGGTGGCCCCCTCTGTCAGCACACCCATAATGCGGGTGCGGGTGGTCTGCGGCTTATCCGACACGATGGCCACCTTCTGCCCCACCATACGGTTTAAAAGCGAGGATTTGCCGACGTTCGGACAGCCGACGATCGCGATAAATGCGGATTTCGATTGTTGTTCCATACCTGTGACTCCTTTTTAGACAATACCTACGCGTAGTATAGCACAATCTTGTTTTGATGACAAGCGGGGAGCTGCGGAAAATACGCATAACCAAAAAAGCGGAGTGAAAAGGGTGTTGTCCTTAGCGGAGGATTATAAAAGAGAATGTAGGGCGGGGGCTTGCTCCCGCCGCCGGTAACAAATCTGCCTTTATCGTTTTATGGCGAGTTTCGCGTTTGTGACACAAACGCATCGGGTAACCCCGAACCCCTTATTTACAGAAGATAAAAAGAGAAGGTTCTGCAAAATGCACCGAACCTTCTCTTTTTGTTTTAGTGAAGTGTTAGTCTATTTGTTTATCTTGCTCTTAATTTTGGAAACGATGTCCACAAACAGTCCTGCGTCAAAAGCTCCAAAGAGCTTTCCTTCGCTCCTTGTATCAAGCGGAAATGGAGGAATTGTTGTCGCGCTTCGCGCGACCGTTCCCATAAGGGAACGCGGCGGGAGCAAGCCCCCGCCCTACGTCAATTTATGAGTTTTCTCCGTTAACAATCACTCTGTAAAGACAAAGCTCTTCGTGTTCGGTTCCCTTATTTACCGACGCAGAAGCGGCGGAACACCTCGCCGACCACGGCGTCGCTTGTGCGCTCACCTGTCAGCTCCAGCACGGCGGTGAGCGCCTCGTCAATGCAGACGTTTGCCGCATCCTCGCAGAGTCCCGATTGCAGGGCGCCGATCGCCGCTTCGATGGCTTGCTGACAGCGAAAGGCGCCGATGCGCTGACGCTCGTTGGCAAGAAGCGGTTCATCCCCCGTCAGAGCGGCAAGGCCCGTCAGCTCCGTAACGGCTTCGCGCAGGCGCTCAAGACCGTCACCGGATTTTGCCGATAGCTGAACGAGCGGCAACCCGCTTTCAAGGAGCGGTGCGGGGATGTCGGGCGAGAGGTCCTGTTTATTGACGATCAGAAGACTGAGCCGCGCTTTCAAGCTTTGAAGAAGCGCAAGATCCTCTTCGTCGAGCGGCCGTGAGCCGTCGAACACGGCCAGCACCAACGCGGCCGCATCCATCCTCTCACGCGCCTTTTGTACACCGATCGCTTCGACCGTGTCGGCGGTGTTGCGCAGTCCCGCCGTATCCGACAGGCGCAGACGCACATCGCCGAGGAGCACCGTTTCCTCCACCACGTCGCGCGTCGTGCCCGCGATATCGGTGACGATGCTTCTCTCACAGCCGCTGAGCAGGTTCATCAACGTGGACTTGCCGACGTTCGGTGCCCCGACGATCGCCGTGTCGATACCGTCGCGCAGAATGCGTCCCGCATCGGCGGTCGCGTTCAGGCGGGACAGAATCCCGCGTGCTTCCTCCAAAGACGCAATCAGCGTCTCGGTCGGCAACGGCGGGACATCGTCGTCGGGATAATCGATAAAGGCGGCGATCTGCGCCGACATCGACAGCAGCGTGTCCTTGACGGCGCTCAGGCGACGGTAAAGCGCGCCCTCGCGGGCGGCAAGAGCGGTCTTGGCGGCAAGCTTGCCTTCGGCGGCGATCAGATCCATCACCGCTTCCGCGCCGCTGAGATCCATTTTGCCGTTTAAGAAGGCGCGGCGGGTGAATTCACCGCCCTCGGCGGGGCGAGCCCCCGCGGCGATCACGGCGCGGAGTACACGCCGCAGAATGTAGGTGCCGCCGTGACAGGACAGCTCGACGGTATCCTCGCCCGTGTAGCTGTGCGGTGCGCGAAACACAAGCGCCACCGCATCGTCGATGTCGCCTTCTGCGTCAAAGACGTGGCCGTACTGTGCTTCGTAGCCTTGGAGAGCCGACAAAGGACGCTTGCCGCGAAACACACGGTCGCAAAGGGGAACGGCGTCGGGCCCCGATACGCGGATCACGCCGAGTCCTGCGGGGGACAGCGGCGTGGCAACGGCGGCAATGGTGGGCATAGCGCTTTTCTCCTTTCAGCCTTCGATCGAGGCGGTTGCGGCCGCGTTGAGCGACAGATCGGCACGCTGACCGCTGATGAATTCATAGTATCCTTGTGCGCCGATCATCGCGGCGTTGTCGCCGCACAGCGACAGCGGCGGCATATACAGCGTAAAGCCCTCCTTGTCGCACGCCGCTTGAAGCTGACGGCGAAGCTCGGAGTTGGCGGATACACCGCCCGCGATCACGATGTCGGTCATGCCCGTCTCTTTGGCGGCGGCTATGACCTTTTCGGTTAAAATATCGGCAACCGTAAAGCGTAGGGAGGCGGAGAGATCCTTTGTATTGACCTCACAGCCTTTTTGCTTCGCGTTATGAAGCTGATTGAGCACCGCCGTTTTCAATCCCGAAAAGCTGAAATCGAACGGACAGCCCTCCACCTTCGGGTGGGGCAGGGTAAAGGCGTGCGGATCGCCGCCCTCGGCGTGCTTATCGAGTGCGATGCCTCCCGGATAGGGCATCCCCATCGCACGAGCCGCCTTGTCGAAGCATTCGCCCGCCGCATCGTCGCGGGTGCGACCGAGAATACGGAAGCGGGTGTAATCCTCGCAGAGCACAAGGTGCGTGTGACCGCCCGACACCACAAGGCACAAAAACGGCGGTTTAAGCGCAGGGTGCGCCAGATAATTCGAGGCGATGTGACCTCGCAGATGATGCACGGCGACCAGCGGCTTCCCTGCAGAGAAGGCGAGTCCCTTGGCAAAATTGACGCCGACCAGCAACGCGCCGATCAATCCGGGGTAGGCGGTGACGGCAACAGCGTCGATGTCCGCCATCGTCACGCCCGCCTCCCGTAACGCTTCACGGGTGACACCCGAAATGGCTTCTGCGTGGCGGCGGGAGGCGATCTCCGGCACCACACCGCCGTAAAGACGGTGCTCCTCGACCTGCGTGGCGACAATATTTGAGAGAATACGGCGGCCGTCTTCGATGACGGCGGCGGCTGTCTCATCACAGGAGGATTCAATGCTTAAGATCTTCATACGGCGTCCTCCTTTGTAAAATACAGGGAATAGATGGCGGCATCCTCCTTCGGATGCTCATAGAAACCGGGACGGATACCGTCCTTGACAAAGCCGTTGCTTTCGTACAGGCGGATCGCGGCCTCATTCGACACGCGAACCTCCAGTGTGATGCGAGTCAGTCCGTGTTCCTCGGCAAACAGCCGTGCCGTATGAAGCAGGGCATGTCCCACCCCGCGACGGCGGTGAAGAGCGGTGACGGCGATGTTTGTAATGCTCATTTCGTCGGCAACGACGTGGGTGCCGAGATAGCCGATGACGCGACCGTTCTGCTCCGCAACAAAAAAGTGTGCGCAGGGGTTTGTCAGCTCTTCGGAAAGGCCGTTCGCGCTCCACGGATCGGCAAAGCATTCGCGCTCGAGCGCGGCGATCGCTTCAATATGCTCGGCGGTCATCGGCACCACGCCGAACGACGCGCCCAACCATTGCAGGATCGCCTTGCACAGCTGATCGCGGGTGAAGCGGTAGTCGTCAAGCGACAGCCCGAACGGATCGGAAATGCCGCGGCCGAGCACGGTCACCTTATCGGGATCGACATCAAACAGCGAGGTGACGGCCACCTTATGGGAGGCGGTCATCACACCGATCTCATCCGCCCAATCGACCATTTCCGACGTGATCAGTTGGGATTTATGAAACGACAGGTCCATTCCGATCTCACGCATCGCGAGAACGGCGTACACCGAGGCGGCGGCACCCGTCACCGACAGCCCCGCACTGCGGACCTCGTCGCCTTCCGCCTGATAGGCTTCGACGATCGCCTTCGCCATCGGACTGCGGCAGGTGTTGCCCGTACAGACCACCAAACGTCGCATAGTTGTCACATCCTTCAGAAGAAATACAAGATTGAAAACAGTATAGCACATCTTCCTTTGAATTTCAATTCTGAAACGCTTGTAATTGACACGGAATTATGCTATCATACTTTCAACAATACACTTTTTGAAAGTGAGGAAAACAACATGGCGTATTTAACCGATATTGAAATTGCACAACAGGCAACGCCCCTGCCGATCAAGGAGGTCGCGGCGAAGCTCGGTCTGTCCGAGGAGGAGCTCATTCCTTACGGTCACGACAAGGCGAAGGTGCGCCTCTCGGTGCGTGACCGCCTGCAGGATCGGGAGGACGGCAAGCTGATCCTCGTGACGGCGATCTCCCCGACGCCGGCGGGCGAGGGCAAAACGACGACGACCGTCGGTCTCGGCGATGCGTTGAACCGCATGGGAAAGAAGGTCGTGCTGGCGCTTCGTGAGCCGTCGCTCGGCCCTGTGTTCGGCATCAAGGGCGGTGCCGCCGGCGGCGGTTGGGCGCAGGTCATCCCGATGGAGGACATCAACCTCCATTTCACGGGGGATATGCACGCCATCGGCGCGGCGAACAACCTGCTTGCCGCGATGCTCGATAACCACATCCACCACGGTAATGCGCTCAATATTGACGTGCGCCGTATCACTTGGAAGCGTTGTGTCGATATGAACGACCGCCAGCTTCGCCAGATCACCGACGGTCTGGGCGGCCCGCTGAACGGTGTGCCGCGTGAGGACGGCTACGATATCACGGTGGCGTCGGACATTATGGCGGTGCTTTGTCTCGCAAGCGACATCACCGATCTGAAGGAGCGCCTTTCCTCCATCGTCGTGGCGTACGACCGCGAGGGCAACCCCGTGCCGGCGGGTATGCTCAAGGCGCAGGGCGCGATGACCGCGCTTCTGAAGGACGCGATCCAGCCCAACCTCGTACAGACGCTGGAGCATACGCCTGCGTTTGTGCACGGCGGTCCGTTTGCGAACATCGCCCACGGCTGTAACAGCGTGACGGCGACGAAGATGGCGCTGAAGCTCGGCGATTACGTCGTGACCGAAGCGGGCTTCGGTGCGGATCTCGGCGCGGAGAAATTCTTTAACATCAAGTGCCGCAAGGCAGGGCTGAAGCCTGCCGCCGCGGTGATCGTGGCGACGGTGCGTGCGCTCAAATCCCACGGCGGTGTCCAAAAGGCACAGCTCGGCGAGGAAAATCTCGAAGCGCTCGAGCGCGGTATCCCGAACCTTTTGAAGCATATCGAAAACATTGCCGACAACTTCGGCATTCCCTCGGTCGTGGCGATCAATCGCTTCCCGACCGATACGGAGGCGGAGCTGGAGCTGGTGCGCGAAAAGTGCCGTGAGCTCGGCGTGAACGTGGCGCTCTCCGAGGTGTGGGCCAAGGGCGGCGAGGGCGGCCTGGAGCTTGCCGAAGAGGTGATCGCCCTGTGCGAGAAGCCCTCGGAGCTTCACCTGACCTACGAGCTCGAGCAACCGCTCGAGGAAAAGATCCGCGCCATCGTCCGCACGATCTACGGCGGTGACGACGTGCAGTTCCTGCCTGCCGCCAAGAAGGAGCTCGATCGCCTGACGGCGCTCGGTTACGGCAACCTGCCCGTCTGTATGGCGAAGACGCAGTATTCCTTCTCCGACGACCAGACGCTCCTGTGCCGTCCGACCGGCTTTACGGTGACGGTGCGCGGTGTCAAGCTGTCTGCGGGCGCGGGCTTTGTTGTGGTGCTGACGGGTAGCATTATGACGATGCCCGGTCTGCCGAAGGTGCCTGCCGCCGAGGCCATTGATGTCGACGAAAGCGGCAAGATCGTCGGCCTGTTCTGATGGAAAACCAACCGAAAAAAGGAGGGGAAGACCGTGACGGAGAATGCGATGCGTGAGGCGTTTTTATGCCGCACCTTACCGCAGGCGATCCTGCGCGATCCCGCCCCGTTTTATGAGGCGTTTGAGGAAAGCGAGGACGCAATGGCGGCGTATATGACGTCGCTGTGGGAATCGCTTTGCAAGGCATCGGACGAGGAGCTTTCGGAGCATCCGTGTTTCCCCGAGATGGATCCCTATGTGCTGGAGGATACCGAAGAGGGCTTTTGTGCGCTCGTAACGGTGACGTTGCCCGCCCGCGGCGGTGCGAGTGCCGTGACGGGGGTTGTTGTGTTCGGTTCGGCGATGGATCCCCGCGTGTTTGCGGCGGTGCCGACATCGCTCCCGAAGGGGGAAACGCTGAAAATTGTCGAATGCCGCGAGGAGAGCCTGCGGGAGATCGCCGTGTTGTATCAGGGCTGTGACAACGGGATGCAGTTGTTCGAGGCGCCGAATCCGCAAAAACGTGATGAGACGTGCCCGCTTCTCGAAGCACGGCGACCGGCCGCGATCATTGATGCGGTGGTCTGCTGGTGTATGGAGCACGACTGATAAGGAGGAAAAACCGATGCGCGATACCGTGCTGACGGATCTGGACGGTACGCTGTTGCTGTTCGATCAGGACGAGTTTATCAAGCGCTATTTCGGACAGCTGTGCCGACAGATGCCCGATCATGAGCCCGACCGTGTCGTCCGAGCGGTGTGGACGGGCACGAAGGCGATGATCGGAAACGACGGCACCAAGACGAACGCCGAGCGCTTCTGGGATGCCTTCGCCGCCGAATTCGGCGAGGAGATCCGCGAGCGGGAAGCGATCCTCGATGCGTTTTACCGCAACGAATTCCACGAGATCAAAGGGGTTCTGAAGCGCATCGGTGCGGCAAAGGAGCTTGTGGACACCCTTCGTGCCAAGGGCTATACGCTTGTGCTGGCGACAAACCCGATTTTTCCGAAGGTTGCCGTGCTCAGCCGACTCGCGTGGACGGGCTTGACGGAGGATGATTTTATCCACATCACCCATTACGAAAACAGCCGTTTCTGCAAGCCGAATCCGCAGTATTACGAGGAGATCCTCGCGGCGATCGGCAAGCGGGCGGACGAATGCTATATGTTCGGCAACAGCATACACGAGGACATGATCGCACAAACGCTCGGTATGGAGGTGCGGTTCCTGCCCGAATGCGAGGAGAACCCGCACGGACTTCCGACCGACGGCTACCCGCGGTGTACGCTTGAGGAGCTGTGCGACGAAGTCAAAACGTGGGACGATGTGAACGCGTAAGGAGTGGAGACAATGAAAACGATGCGTCTGATCTGCGCGATGCTTTGTGTGTTGCTGTTTTGCCCGCAGGTGGCGGCGGCTCCCGCTGAGGACGTCAAGAGTGCGGTCGGGGCGGTGGCGTATTTTTCGTATGACAACACCGATGCCGTGCCTGAGGATAACATCGAGCTGAAGGGCTACGGTGACAAGGACAAAGGCTACAACGCGACGCAGGGGGACGGCGATCTGTATGCGTCGGTGGACGGCAAGGAATACCGCAAGCTGGAGTGGACGAAGGACGGCTACAGCGGTGTCGGTATCCAGCCTGCGATGACGGGCGGTGCGCGTCATCCGTGGGGCGAAGGAGCGTTTTTGGAGGTGCGGCTCTCAACGGTCGGTTGGTATGACCTGACCTTCTCGGCTCAGCTCGGCGCCACCAACAAGGGCCCGCGTGACTTTCAGCTGCAGTACAGCCTTGACGGCAAGAGCTATACAAACGTCGGCGAGGTGCAGTCGCTGTCCGACAACAAGCTGATGGAAAAGCTGTTCGTTCACGTGCCGCTTCCCGCGGAGGCGGAAAACGTCGAAATGCTGTATATCCGCATCGCCGTCGTCGGTGACGAAACGGTCGGTGGGATGCAGGGCTTTATCGGCACGACGAGCGGTGAGGTCGCCGTCAACGAGGTGATGGTGGACGGCAGTTATCTTGCGGAGATCGCCGAGGGCGGGACAGACATCTCCTTCCCGCGGATCCCTGTGGTGATCGGCGCGGGAATCGGCGCGGTCGCCGTTGCGGGGATTGTTGTCGTGATCGTTTGTAAAAAGCGCAAAACGGCAAAGACGGAAGAGAAATAAAAAAGCAGCGAGCGATTAACCGATGATCGTTAACGGAGAAAACGCATTAATTTACGTAGGGCGGGGGCTTGCTCCCGCCCTACGTTCTCTTTTATACTTCTCTGCTAAGGACAACTCCCATTTGGGCTCGCTGTTTTTTTATGATCGCGATGGCGGGAGGCGGGGTTATATATGGGATGTAATGCCCATAATGCGCTGATATTCCAGCTCGTTGAGCATGCGTTCTTGGTTATACTCAGAGATTCGATTGTGATCCGCCACCTCTTTTCGCAAATCGCCGATTTGTCCCGAAAGCGATTCTACGGATTGGACAATACGGTTGCAGGTGCGATTCAGATTTCGCAATTCTTCATATATAGCGTGTTGATTATCGATGATGGTACTGAGCTTTTGAGAAATCTCTTCCATTTTGAGATAGAATTGATCCTGACGAAGAGCGTTTTCGGTCAGGTTGTATAATCCGTCCACGCCGTCTAGATGATTGGATATACCGAGTCGGGCGTATTCGTACATATACCCGATTGGGACAATGTTGCGATATTTGCGGTCGATCCCCGCGGCGTTATAAAATTGAATCAGCATCGAACCCGCTTCGGAGCGGCGTTTGATCAATGCGTCACGCTGGCGGATCAAAAAGCCGCGCTGGCGCATTTCTTGTTGTACGCGCTCGTTGTCCTTTTTTAATTCAACCTCGTATTTCTTCCGTTGAAATTCATAATTGTAATAATCTTCTTCTGCGGCTTTTTTCTTGGCATAAAACGAGTACAGAAAACCGATCAACAGGCCGGCGACACCACCGATGATAGCTCCCCAAAACACGCCGCCGATCATATTCTCGATCGAATTGAACGTGTTTCCTACCGCATCCAAAAGGCCTGTACTGACTTCCGGTCTGCGGGCACAGCCGCTCATCATACCAAGCAGAGCGCCGATGAAAACGCCGAATATCGTAGGGCCTGCGATACTTGTTGCGACATTATATTCTACGGAGCTTTCGTATACGGGCTCTTCAATGTCTTCGCGTATGCCGAGGCAGTCGATGCTTTCGTTTAATTCTTGAATCATATAGGCCATCATATAATCATTTTTCTCCATGTCATAAAGTATGGAGAGTGCTTTTTTTATATTTTTTACTGCCATAGCGATTCATCCCCCTCGAAGTAGCCGTATACTTAAATTATAGATAGTTTCCGTCTAAAAGTCAATAGAAAGTTTCTGTCTATTGTACAATGCAATCGGTGATGGGTATGAACAGCGGATTCGGAGAAAAAATACGGAATTTGCGCGAGGATCGGGATATGAGTCAGACGGAGCTCGGCCTGGCGGTGCAGATGACACAACGAAAAATCTCCTATATTGAATGCGGAAAATATGAGCCGAACCTCAGTGATATTGTGGCTCTTTGCTGTTATTTTAAAGTGTCGGCAGACGAATTGCTGGGGATCCCGCGATTCCCGCGGTGAGGGAAAAGGCGGTTCGATATGTTACGGCATAACGGAGTATGGGTGAAAGAAGGTGTGGCGGAATGAATATTGCTAAAATTATGATTCCGAAGATCTCGACGGTTTTTCTGCACGAAAAGCAAACGGTTCGACAGGGATGGGAAGTGATGACGCGCGGCGGATACACGGCTATTCCTGTGTTGGACGATGAGCAGAGATACATCGGATCTGTTACGGAGGGCGATTTTCTTCGCTATGCGTTCAGCGTCGGATCGTTGGACAAGCTCGATATGGAAAAGCAACGGGTCGGAGAGCTGGTGAGACGGGAGTTTTGCCCGCCGATCAGTATGGACGCAAGCGAAGAGGAAGTCATTGCCGCATCTCTGAATCAGAACTTTGTACCGATCGTGGACAGCAGGAACACCATGTGCGGCATCATTACCCGACGCGGTGTTATCGCCTACTTGGCAGAAAAGAACCGTATTGGTAATTCTTGAAATGCGGCATACATTGTGATATACTAGAATAGGCATACCGTGATACAATAAAATTTAACACATTAGGAGGAATTGATCTATGAATTTGCTCAAAAAATGCACAGCCGAATGTATCGGCACCTTTGTCCTTGTGTTCTTTGCCTGCGGAACCGCCGCTGTGGTCGGGTGTTCTGCCGAAAACGGTACAGGCTATTTGCTGACCGCACTGGCTTTCGGCCTTGTGATCGTGGCGATGGCGTATTCTATCGGCAATGTATCCGGATGCCACATCAACCCCGCCGTGTCCATCGCTATGCTGGTAAGCGGCAAGATGTCCGTTAAGGATTTCGTCGGTTACCTGATCGCTCAGTTTGTCGGTGCAACGGCCGGTGCCGCGGTGCTGATGGCCTTTGTCGGTCGGGAAAGCGGTCTCGGTGCGAACGCGCTGTATCAGGATAACATCGTGTTGTCCTTGCTCATTGAGGTGATCCTGACCTTCGTATTTGTCATTGCGATTCTCGGCGTTACGTCCAAGAAGGAAAACGGTGCCGTATCCGGCATCGTGATCGGTCTGACCTTGACTTTGGTACACATTCTCGGTATCTCCTTCACCGGAACCTCTGTTAACCCCGCCCGCAGCTTCGGCCCGGCCCTCTTTGTCGGCGGCGATGCACTGGCAAACGTGTGGGTGTTCCTGGTGGCGCCCCTGGTGGGCGGTGTTCTGGCGGCCCTTGTTTACAAGTTCCTCGACAGCAAAAGCGCGGAATAAAACGATCGCTGAGTGGTTACGGCAGCAGAGAGAACGCTTTTCTCTCTGCTGTTTTTTTATAAACAAAAACCACGCGATGGTCGCGTGGTTGGATAGAGCTATTATACGGTTTACAGCTTTACAGGGGTGGCGCGGAGCATCCGACAGCCGTGAGCGGGGAGGGAGACGCGGTAGATGTCCGTGAATACGCCGAGGTCCTTTTGCTCCCACAGGTCGTAAAGACGCATCCCGTAGCCCGTCTCGGGTAGTCCCATATCGAAGAACTGCACCGAGCCGTTGCACACGTCGTCATACATATTGAAGAAGCCGAGGGCGTAATCGCCGTTTTCAAGCGGCTTGAACATACGGATGACGGTTTCGGGGACGTCGTCCCATTCCTTCGACCAATAAGGGGTACGGCATTCGGGATCCTGGTTGATCGCGAGGATATCGCGGTTCATCAGGATCGCTTTGGTTTCGTCGCTCATGTCGCGGATGTCACAGCCGATCATCAGCGGGGAATTCATCATCGCCCACAGCGAGAAATGCGTTTTGTATTCCTCCGTCGTACAGCCGCCGTTGACCGCGATGGTGTCGTTGTGACTGCGGCCGTACATACCGACTACGAGCATATCGAGGTCGTTGAAGCAGAAGGGTGACGCATACCGCTCCATGGCCATCTGCGACACGGCGATATCCTTGATGGATTGCCAGCTGTCGGTGATATCACTGCCCGAGCGGTACATCTGGGCACCGCTGGAACGGATCCAGTCGGGAGTGCTGTCGTGTCCCCAGTTGCACGCCGAGAACAGGATATCGCGTCCGCAATTGCGAAGCGCCATCGCCATACGGCGGTAGAGGGTAGGGCCGTCGACGTGCTTGGGCTTATTGCAGTAGTCGTACTTGAGATAGTCGACGCCCCATTCGGCAAACGTCTCGGCGTCGAGAAATTCGTAGCCGAAGCTGCCGGGGTAATCGGCGCAGGTGCGCGTGCCGACACAGGAATAGATGCCGAATTTGAGGCCCTTAGAATGGATGTAGTCCGCAAGCGCCTTGATGCCGCTCGGGAATTTTTCGGGATCGGCGACAAGGCGGCCGTTTTCGTCGCGCTGACGCAGGCTCCAGCAATCGTCAATGACGATGTATTCGTAGCCTGCATCCTTGAGTCCGCTTGCGACCATCGCGTCGGCGGATTCGCGCAGGAGGGTTTCGTCGATGGCGTGGCTGAACGTGTTCCACGAGTTCCAGCCAAGCGGCGGTTTGGCGGCAATTGCCATAAATACTCACAGCCTTTCGGAAAAGCATCCCGCCCCTGTTTCGGAACGGGATGCTTCTTGCAAATTACTCCTTCGTCACCTTCGGAAACAGCATACAGATGCCCGTTTCCTTGAGGTAGGCGATATACTTTTCGATCTCCTCGCGGGTGGTGTTCGCGTACCACGCGAGGCAATCGATGCAGAAATACTCGGTCGCCGCACGGGAGATCATTTTTTTGTGGATGCGGATGTCGTCGAGCTTCAGAGCGGCACCGCATCGTTTACAGCGGCCGCTGTCGCTCATAATTTTACGACCTTGGCGCGGAGCATCTGACAACCGTGCGCGGGAAGGGTGGCGCTGTATTTGCAGGTGTGAATGCCGAGGTCCTTCTGCTCCCACAGGTCATAGAGGTGCAAGCCGTAGCCGCGGGTGGGGAGCCCGATGTCCGCAAAGCCGACGTGACTGCCGCAGACATCGTCGTGGAAGTTGAAGAAGCCGATGGCGTAATCGCCGTTTTCAAGCGGCTTGACCATATGCACCATCGTGTCGGAGGCGTTTTCCCACTCCTTGCCCCAATAGGGGGTGCGGCATTCGGGATCCTGGTTGATCGCGAGGATGTCCTTGTTCATCAGGATCGCTTTGGTTTCGTCGCTCATATCGCGGATGTCACAGCCGATCATCAGCGGCGAGTTCATCATCGCCCACAGCGAAAAATGCGTCTTGTATTCCTCGGTCGTACAGCCGCCTCTGGCGATCCAGCTGTTGTGGCTCTTGCCGTACATACCGACGATCAGCATATCCATATCGTTGAAGCAATAGGGGCCCGCAAACTTCTGCATATCCAGCTGGGACACGGCGATGTCCTTGATGGATTGCCAGCTGTCGACGATGTCACCCGTCGAACGGTACATATGCGCACCCGTCGAGCGGATCCATTCGGTGGTATTGTCGTTGCCCCAGTTGCACGCGGACAGCAGGATGTCGCGTCCGCAGTTGCGAAGCGCCATCGCCATGCGGCGGTAGAGCGTCGGGCCGTGTGCGGAGCGCGGCTTAAAGCAGTAATCGTATTTGAGGTAGTCAACGCCCCACTCGGCAAACGTCTCGGCGTCGATGAACTCGTGATCGAAGCTGCCGGGGTAGTCGGCGCAGGTACGGGTGCCCACGCAGGAGTACATACCGAATTTGAGGCCCTTAGCATGGATGTAGTCCGCAAGC
The DNA here is from genome assembly GCA_017396175.1 of Clostridia bacterium. GTDB lineage: Bacteria > Bacillota > Clostridia > Oscillospirales > Acutalibacteraceae > RGIG1959. The sequence continues at coordinate 1,660 of JAFQMR010000052.1, read as the reverse complement.
GCCTTCATACCGCTCGGGAACTTTTCGGGATCGGCAACAAGACGCTCGTTCTCGTCGCGCTGACGCAGGCTCCAGCAATCGTCAATGACGATGTACTCGTAGCCCGCGTCCTTGAGTCCGCTTTCGACCATCGCGTCGGCGGCTTCCTTGATAAGGGTTTCGTTGATGTCGTGGCTGAACGTGTTCCAGGAGTTCCAGCCAAGGGGCGGTTTGGCGGCTATTGCCATAAAAATCACTGCCTTTCTGTAATAGGATCGTGCTACCTGTATTGTAAACAATCCCTCAATCCGCGTCAATAGAAAACGAAAAAATTCCGCACGAAATTGACATTTTTTGTAAAGCGGGGTATACTGTGTCACGCTGTCTCTGTGACGTATATAATGAGTTATCTATACTAAATATAAAGAGGGATTTACGATGAAGGGTTTCAAGAGTCCGCCGCTCCTCGGACGGCTGTCGCTCTTGGCGGCGGCGCTGATCTGGGGTGCAAGCTTTGTCGGTATGAAGGAGCTGACGGCGGTGATGTCGGTGCAATATGTGCTGGCGATCCGTTTTACTCTCAGTACGCTCGCGATGGCACTCGTGCTGTTGCCGCGATTGAGGCGCCTGCGGTGGAGTACGGTGTGGCGCGGCGGTGTGATCGGGGTGTTTCTGTATCTTGCGTATGTGTTCCAGACCTACGGTGTGGCGCAGACGACACCCGGCAAGAATGCGTTTTTAACCGCGATCTACTGTGTGCTGGTGCCGTTTATGTACTGGGCGGTGGACCGCGTGCGCCCCGACCGCTTTAATGTATCGGCGGCGGTGCTGGCGGTACTCGGTATCGGTATGGTGTCGCTCGACGGCGATCTGTCGATGGGAGCGGGCGATGCGCTGACGATCGTCGGCGGCGTGTTCTTTGCGGCGCATATGGTGGCGATCACAAAGCTGTCCCGCGGGGAGGATACCCTGCTGATCACGATGATGCAGTTTGCGGGTACGGCGGTGTGCGCGTGGATCGGTACGCCGTTTGAGGCGGCGCCGTCTTTTGCGGTGTTTACCCCGGAGATCCTCGGTGTGATGGCGTATCTCGTGCTGTGTGCCACCTGCCTGACGCTGACGCTCCAGACGTACGGACAGAAGCATACTCCGCCTGCGGCGGCCGCGATCCTGTTGTCGCTCGAATCGGTGTTCGGCGTGATCGTGTCGATCATAGCGGGAGAGCGTCCTTCGCCGATCGTTTACGGAGGCTTTGCGGTGATCTTTCTGAGCGTGCTGATCTCGGAAACGAAGCTGTCGTTTCTGCGTCGCGCGCAGGGCAAACAGTGACACATCCACCAAATCTTGTGCCCGTAAAATACCCGTTCCACAACCCGAAAAAACTTTCGAAAAAAGTTTCGAAAAGGTGTTGACAAAAGCTGAGGGGTGTGATATTATATCGAAGCTGTCTCGCGAGAGGCGGCGCAGGTCTTTGAAAATTAAACAATACAGCAAAGAAACGAAACAAACCAACCCGTTAATTTACGGTAGCAGGGCCAAGCCTGCCGCGTGGGTGAGAGACCACAAAACGGACAATTGTTGGAAAGCCAACGAAAGTCAATGAGTTTTCAAAACTCTAAGTTTGGTTTGAACGGCGAAAGCTGTTTAGATACGATTTTAGAGAGTTTGATCCTGGCTCAGG
>JAFQMR010000051.1 GCA_017396175.1 Clostridia bacterium | reverse complement strand
CGTGTCGGTGTTGTACGCGTCGCCACCGAAGCAGAGGCGTTGACGCCCTCCCTCACCACCAACCGCGAGGAAGCGGCCGCCCTGCTGACCGATACACACTTTATTTCAAACGGCAACACGGCGATGTATACAGGCATTCAGAAGGCCGTTGCCCTTCTTGAGGACAGCCGACCGCTTGCGCAAAAGGCCATGATCATACTCAGCGACGGCTTCCCGACCGATTTTGTGCTGTACGAGGAAACGGTCGCTCTGACGCAGGCACACGGCGTGCAAGCGTATTGCGTCACCCTCGGAACCGAGCGGATGAACACCGTGCACTCCCTCTTTGAATTTGCCGAGACGGTGGAAGCCCCCCATTTCACGGCGGAGACCGCCGACGAGCTGACCGTTGTCTATGACGACATCTCCCGTCTCATCGATCTGGCAACCGATACGGACGGCGACACGATTCCCGATTACTACGAGGAGCATATGGTCGCCTTTAACGGCGTGACGGTGCCGCTCGATAAAACCAACGCGGATTCGGACGACGACGGCATCCCCGACAACGAAGAGGTGTCGGTGGAGCTGATCGTCAGCGAAGACGGCTCACAGGTGCTTGTCAAGGGCATGCTGTTATCCGATCCCTCGCTCTCCGACAGCGACGGCGACGGCGATCCCGACAGCAGCGACACCGCCCCCTTTAACAATACCTTTTGGGGTACCGTGACCTCCAAGTACCTGACGACCAACGTCAATTTTACCATGGATTACAATTGGTTTGCGGGCGACAACACCGTTTATAACCCCGCTTTAAGCCAAACCTCGGCGCTGTTTGCGTCGCTGGCGTACGCCACGACCTCGATGACGCTGTCCGACGATCTCGGCGAAAGGACGATCTCGGCAAAAAATCTCGGCGAGGTGCTGACCTATTTCGGTATGGAGAACGCCGTGCATTACTCTCTTCGCGAGGACTACAACGACGTACATCTGTCCGAGGTGATCGTCGGTCATCGTACCGTACCGATCGGCGGCGAACTGCGCACTGTCCTGGCGGTGGTTGTCCGCGGCACCGACACGACCATCGAGGAATGGTCAAGCAACTGCGACATCGGCGACATTACAAAGGATACCGACAAGGACGATTGGATCAATACCGATAACCACAAAGGCTTTGATATCGCCGCCAACCGCATTGCCCGCTTTATCGAGCAATACATAGCCGACTGCGGATTGTATAAGGAGTCCCTGATCTACTGGCTGACAGGACACTCGCGCGGTGCAGGCATCGCGAATATTCTCGGTGCATCGCTCGAAAAGCAAGGAGCCACCGCCTTCACCTACACCTTTGCATCCCCTGCCACCACACTGGCAACGGACGCCGCATCGTACCGTACCGTTTTCAACATCATCAACACGGATGATTTCGTGCCGTGTCTGCCGATCGCCTCATGGGGGTATTCCTGCTACGGTGTGACGAGCGGCGTCAGCATCCGCGACAGCTATGAATCGATGTGGGAAAATTACACCGGCGTTTTCGACTACAACTCCGACGCAAACGGTATGGATTCCTGTATTACGGAGATCAGCAAGATCCTGACCGTCGGGATGGATCCCCGTGTCGATTGCTACCGCTACACCTGTTCCTGTCACGGGGACGGCTCCAACGATACCGTGACCATCAAGAATACGGGTATGAGCGAAAGCAGTCGCGAAAAGGCGATCGCCAAGATCCCGCAAAACGCGCTGTCCGCCTGCCGCATCACCCGCTACGACGGCGGATTTATCGGCGGCTGGGATTTTGAGGTGTGTCAGACTCCCGCCTACTTTATGCAGCTGCTGGCCGCCTTTATGGCAAAGGAGATCGACGCCTACCGCTTTGCGGTGGAGCTGAACATTGCCGACCGCTACGAAAACGCCAAAACGGCTCTGATCGATGTCGGCATCAGCGGCGTGGAGCATCCGCACTATGCGGAAACCTATTACTTTCTCGCCACCTATCTCACCGCCGACGACATTGCATAATCCCCCTTCGTTACCCCCTGACGGGCTGTCCGGCTGGCCCGTCAGGGGATTTTTATGCCTGTTTGTAAGAGATTTTGTCGGAGCATTTGACTATTCTCGAAAAATCAAGTATACTTGTCAGGATATCCCGTTTCTGTGACTCATAGTTTTGAATATCTCACCTACAGAAAGGAGCATGGAATATGGAAAACCCTGTGGAGCACCATCCCTTAAGCCCTAAAAAAATTGCCTTGTTTTTGTTATACGGGCTGATCGCCTTATGCCTGTTTTTTACCGTCCTGTCCTTTAACGATCTGCCGCGTATTCTCGAACAGCTTCAGACCGTCGATCCGACGTATGTGTTGATCGGTGTCGGGATGCTGCTCTGCTATATGGCGATGTATCCGCTGTCTCTGTGTATTTTGACACGGGCGCGCCGATGCCCCATTTCAACCAAACTGACCTATTCGATCGCGATGACCGAATTCTTCTTCAACGGCATCACCCCGCTCGCGACAGGCGGTCAACCCTTCCAGGCCCATTCCTACTCCCGCGCCAAGGTGAAGCTCTCCGAATCAACAGGACTGCTTCTCACCAATCTGATCATCTATATGGTCGTAACGACCGCCTATTCCCTGCTCGGTCTGTTCTTCTTTGATACGCTGACAGCCGATGTCGATCCCGTCTGGATTCCCATCATCATTGTCGGTTACGCCTTGAACTTTATGATGATGGTGATCATGATCGCTCTCGGAGCCAGCAAGGGGCTTTGCCGATGGCTGTTGAAGGTGATCCGCCGCGTCTGCACATGGCGGCTGTTCCGCCCGTTTGCCTCCAAAGCGGACGGGGTGCAGACCTATTTCGAACAAGTGCAGGACGCATTTTCGGATCTTGTCCGTCACAAGCGCGCGTGCGCTCTCGCGTTTCTCACCAAGATCGCGTCGTTTGCGTTCTTTTACGGTTCAACCTATTTCATCTTGCTGTCCCTTCACATCCCCGTAAATCCGTCGCATTTCTTTCTGGTGCTGTGCGGCACCTCCTTTGCGATCACGGCGGTCGGCTTTATTCCCACCCCGGGCGCGTCGGGCGGTGTCGAGGGTTCTGCTTCCCAGGTATTCAAATCGATCATTCTTTTTGTATCCGCCGGTACGCTGACCGTCGGCGATGCACCGACGGTTGCCGCAGGTGTGATGCTGATCTGGCGTCTGTTGAGCTACTACCTCGTGATGGCGATCTCGCTTTGCTTCGTGATCGGAAACGAGCTGTATTTTGCCCGCTCGAAGAAACATCGGACATCCCAAACGTCGGGCCACTGAAAAAGGGGGATTCACAATGCGAAGACACCTGTTCGTATATACAGTGATGCTGGCACTGCTGTTGTCCGTTGTCGGAGGCACCGCCTGTGCCGAGCCGACCGATCCGGACACGGAGCAAACGCCGACACCCGTTACGGAAACGCAAGCGACCACCGCTGTCACGGAGCCTCCGACCGAAACAGCCTCCACCACGACAAGCACGACCTCTCAAACGACGGTCACAACGACCGCAACAACGACTGCCCCGCCTGTCACGACGGGCGCAACACAGAGCGTCACGGCGAGGACTACGGTAAAAACCACCAAGCCTGCAACCGATCCCGTCACACAGGCCGTAACGACACAGGCCGCTGTACCGATACAGCCGACCGCGGGCGTTCCCGTCACCTCGACGACCTCGACGACATCGACAACCGCAACCAAGACGACCTCCTCGACAAGCACCGCGAGTACAACCGCCGCGACCGTCCCCGTTATGGCCCCCGTACAGCCTACCGAGCCGCCGCACACCGCTCCCGTGTCGGTTTACACCCAGTTTACTTGGGATGTCCTGTTGGCGGGCGGTGTGATGATTTCGGCCTTGGCGGCTCTCGGCATCGGCCTGTATCTGAAACACCGTTCATAAGCTTTCGGAAAGGATGACTGCGTATGCCGTTTTTGATCGTGCGCAATGATATTACGTTAATGGCCGTAGACGCCATCGTCAACGCTGCCAATCCATCCCTGCTCGGCGGCGGCGGAGTCGACGGCGCGATCCATCTTGCCGCAGGCCCCGAGCTTCTTGCGGAATGCCGCACCCTCGGCGGCTGTGACACAGGCGATGCAAAAGCAACGAAGGGCTATCGCCTCCCCTGCCGTTATGTGATCCATACGGTCGGCCCGATCTGGGAAGGCGGCAACGACGGCGAAGCGGAGCTTCTTCGTTCTTGTTACCGCCGTTCATTGGAGCTGGCCGTCGAGCTTGGGTGCGAATCGGTAGCGTTCCCGCTGATCTCGGCAGGCGCTTACGGATACCCGCACAAAGAAGCTCTCCGCATCGCGTCGGATACCGTCACCGCGTTTCTGCAATCCCACGAGCTGACCGTGTATCTGGTGATATTCGACCGCCGCTCCTTTGCGATCGGCAGGGCACTGTTTGACGATATACGGAGCTTTTTGGACGAGCGCTACGCAGACACGCACACGCCCCGCGAAAGCCGCCCAATCGAGTTTGCGGCAACCGCACGCTGTTTGGAAGCGGCTTCGGCTCCGTCTCCTCTGTCGCTGGATCACGTGCTGTCGCAGATCGACGAGAGCTTCTCCGAGGCGGTGCTTCGTCTGATCGACCAAAAAGGACTGACCGATACGGCGTGCTACAAAAAAGCCAATCTGGACCGCAAGCTGTTTTCAAAGCTGCGCTCCGATGCGCAATACCGCCCCAGCAAAAATACCGCCATCGCGCTGGCCGTTGCCCTCGAGCTGTCGCTTGACGACACCGAGGATCTGCTTCGCAAGGCGGGCTTTGCGCTGTCGCACAGCCGCGAATTTGACGTGATCATCGAGTATTGCATCCGTCATCGCATGTACAATATCCACACGATCAACGAAGCGCTGTTTGCCTTTGATCAGCCGCTTCTCGGCTCCTGATAACGCAAAATGTCGCTCGACAAGCGACCTTTCCTCTCCTTTTACGGTGTACAATGAGATCACACCGAAAGGAGAGGATTTTTTATGAACAACATCACAGAGCTCGTTTTCATTCTTGACCGCAGCGGATCGATGCATCCGCTCACCGCCGATACCATCGGCGGCTTCAACAGGTTGCTCAATAAGCAAAAAGAGGAACCCGGCACCTGCTTCGTCACCACCGTGTTATTCGACGATGTGTACGAAACCGTGCACGATCGCCTGCCGCTCGAAGCGGTACCGCCGATGACACAGGAGATCTATTTTGCCCGCGGTTGCACCGCTCTTCTCGATGCCCTCGGTCACACCGTCCGTCACATTGCCTCCATCCACAACTATGCACGAACGGAGGATGTACCCCAAAAGACGCTCTTCGTTATCATCACGGACGGAATGGAAAACGCAAGTCATCAGTTTACCGCCGAGCAGGTAAAGTCGATGATCGAAGCGCAAAAGACGGAGCACGGCTGGGAATTCCTGTTTCTCGCCTCCAACATCGATGCGGTGGAAACCGCCAAGCGCTACGGTATTGACGAGAACCGTGCGGTCAATTGCCGCGCCGACAGCCGCTCCACCACCCTGCAGTACCGCGCCGTTGCCGAGGCGGTCAGCCACCTGCGCGAAGGCTGTCCGTTGCAAGACGGATGGCGCGAGGAGTTGGATGCCGATTTTTCGGGCCGTCCCGACTGACCGACGCTTGCAAACAATCACAAACTATGATACAATGTTCCGTAAGGCAACGTATCGAACGCTCTCTGTCCGTGCCGCACAACCGCGGCACGGTTTTTTTAATTGTATGCAATAAAACCGCCCCTCCCCGCGTTATATGTATGAAAGGAGTTGAGCAACGTGCTGACAGCCTACTTGACGTCGGTAGCCGACAGCACCGACTCGGCGGATCTGGATTCTCTTCTGCGCCGCATCGCGGTAGGAGAACAGGCCGCCCTCGGAATGCTCTACGACCAGCTTTCTCACGGTATGTATGTGTATGCCCTGTCACTTCTGAAGGACCGAAACGACGCGCAGGACGCGTTACAGGACAGCATTCTTGCGGTCGTTCGCGGTGCTTCCTCATACCGTGCACGGGGAAAAGCCAAGGCTTGGATTTACACGATCGTACATAATCGCTGTATGCAGTCGTTGCGCGAGCATAAACGGACATACACCTCTCTCGATGAGGTCGAGCTGCCCGATGATTCCGCCGAAGCAACCGAAGCGCGGCTGTTGCTGTCGACGTGTCTGAAACAGCTTTCCGAAGAAGAAAGCCGCATCGTGATCTTGCACGCCGTCAGCGGTTTTCGTCACCGTGAGATCGCCGCGATGCTGGAGCTTCCTCTTCCGACCGTACTCTCAAAATACAACCGTGCGCTGAAAAAACTTCGCACGATTCTGGAAGGATGATCAAGTATGACAAAAAAGGAACTGGAAACCCGTTTGCGTAACGGTGTTTCGGCTATAGAAGCCCCTCCGCTGTCGGAGGAAGCACTCAATGCCTGCCTTGTGCAGGAACCCGACACCTCGAAAAAGCTACGGCGCATTCTGCCCCGCCGCCTGTTGGCGGTCGCCGCCGTGCTGCTGCTTACCGTGGCAGTCGGTGTGACGTGCTTCGCCCTGTTCTCACCCGCCTCTGCACCGTTACAGCGCTCCACCGTTGTGTCGCTTGACGTCAACCCGAGCATTTCCATCGATGTGGATAACAACGAGACGGTGCTCGCCGCGAACGCGCTCAACGACGACGGGGAGACGATCCTTGCCGAGCACGATTTCAGCGGACAGACTATCGATCAGGCTGTGGATACCCTGATCGCGGCGATGGTCACCGAGGGGTATCTGAACGACAAGGCAAACTCGGTTCTTATCACCGTGAACAGCGATGACGATGCCTATGCACAGACCTTGCAGGAGCGCCTGACGAACGATGTGCTGGCCCGCTTCGCAGACGGTGCCGTGCTGTCCCAGCATATGACGGCGGACGAGGAGCTCGAGAAGCTCGCCGCCGCCAAGAAGATCAGCGTCGGTAAGGCGCGACTGATCAGTCAGATTCTCGAAGCCGATCCGCTCAAGAGCTTTGACGAGCTTTGCGACCTTTCGATCCACGAACTGCATCTCGTGGCCAACCGTGCTGCCGTGACAACGGTCACGGGAAGCGGTGAGGTCAGCGACAAAGCCTATATCGGCACCGACGCCGCCGTCAAAGCGGCACTCGCCCATCTCTCGCTCACCGCTGACACGGTCCGCGGCTTGGAAGCGGAGCTCGACTATGAGCGTGGTACGATGTGCTATGAAGTGGAATTCGTCAGCGGCACAACGGAATACGAGGTGCTGGTAGAGGCCACCGTCGGCACGGTACTTTTCGCAGAAGAAGAACCGCTCGAGGATGACGACTTCGACGATGACCTCGACGATTACGATGACCTCGACGATTACGATGACCTCGACGATTACGATGACCTCGACGATTACGATGACCTCGACGATTACGATGACCGCGACTTCGACGATGACCTCGACGATTACGATGACGTCGACCGTAACGAGGATTCTGACGACAGGGCAGACGATCACACCGTTCTCCCCGAAACGGCGATTACGGCGGACGAGGCTGTAAGCATCGCCCTTACCGACGCCGGTGTCACCGACGCAAACGTGCGCACGGAAGCCGAGGCGGATACCGAACACGGCAAGGCGGTCTATGAGATCGAGTTTACCGTTGATGCCACTGAATACGACTACAAGATCGATGCCTTGACAGGCGAGATCTTAGAACGCTCCGCCGAAGCGGACGATTAAACAGGAGGACACCATGAAAAAACTGCTTGCGTTTACCCTGACACTTATGCTGATGCTGACAATGTTGCCGACAACAGCCCTCGCTTTCGACCGCTACACGGTCTACAGCGGTCAAAGCGGCTGTCAGCTGACCGACTTTTCATTCCCGACGTCACTCAACGCGTGGCTGCAATGGGACGTCACCTTTAACCGCCTTTGCGACGGACGGGTGCTCGAGACCGCGAAAACCCATCCGCACCTGCTCGGTATGAGCGTTGTCCCGCAATTTACGTTTGAGGGCGATTCCGTCACCTTTAACGGCACGGAGATCGTGTCGGGTGAAACCGCCGTCACGCTCCTTGCAGAAAACGAGCTGACCGTTTACGCGGGCGACACGAAAGCGGAATATCAGGTCTCTGTTACAAGCGAGACGAACGGTATCCCCGTGGTGCTGATCGACACGGACGGGGCGGCGATCCCCGACAAGATCAATTACGTACCGACGGCGATCACCGTACTCGGTGCGGATATCTACGGCGGCAAGGACATCCTCGCCGCAACGGGCGGCATCAAGCTCCGCGGCAACTCCACCGCCCAGTACGCAAAGAAACCGTACCGCATCAAGTTTGACAGCAAGCAGAATGTCTTCGGTCTCGGCAAGGCAAAGAGCTGGGTGCTGCTCGCCAACTTCCTCGATCCCGCCGCCATCCGTAACGACATTGCCTACGCCTTCGGCGCACGCCTGAGCGGTCTGACCGCCAAAAGCACTGGCTTCTCCGTCTATGTGCCGCGGATGCGCCCCGTCGAAGTGTACTTAAACGGCGAATATATGGGCCTGTATGATATGGGCGACCACGTGCAGGCGGATTCCACCCGCATCAACATTGACGAAAGCGGTGAGGAATTTGACGATAACGGCGTCCAGCTCTATCCCGAGGGCAACGTCGGCTATTACCTCGAGGTGGAGGATTCCTCCCGCGTCCTCGCGGAATACGAATCGGAGGGTGCCGCCTACTTCGTGATCGAAAACACGGGCGGTTACTCAAAGAATGAGCTGTACGTGCAGGTAAAGGTGCCCGAGGTGCCGTCTGAAGAACAGCTCACCTATATCGAAACGTATCTGCAAACCGTCAACGATCTGATCCGCGCACAGGACGAGCGCGTATGGGATTACATCGACATCGACGGCTTTGTCGATTGGTATCTGATCAACGAGACCTTCAAGAACACCGACTCCAACTTCCTGTCCTCCGTCAAGATGTTCAAAGACAAGGACGGCAAGCTGTATATGGGCCCTGTGTGGGACTTTGACCTCGGCTCGGGTGCGGTGGCGTACAGCAAGATCGACGACCCCACCGGCTGGCGCACACGCGATACCGAGCGCGCCGATTGGTACGAAAACCTGTTTGAGATGCCGACCTTTACGGCGGCAGTCGAGGCGCGTTGGGCGGCTTTGCACGAAAACGGCGTGTTTGACGCGATCTTCGATGACATCGACCGTCTCACCCCCTACCTCAAGAATGCCGCCGACGACAACTATGCAAAATGGTTTGACACCTACAAATCCTCCGTGGACAGCACCGGATGGCTTACGGTGCCGAGCGTACAATACAACGCCACCTCGTGGATCGCGCAAGTACAATATCTGCGCACTTATCTGAAGGGACGCATCGCGTGGATGGACGAGCAATTCGGCTACGCCTCCGCAACAGGCAAGACCATTGAGGGCGAGGTGAGCATCCTCGGCGCTCCCGAATACCGCACCACGCTGACAGCGGGTACGCTCGGCGTAGAGCCCTACGGCGCGACCTTCAGTTATCAGTGGTATGCGAACGGTACGGCCATCTCGGGTGCAACCAAGAGCACTTACAATCCGACCACGGCACAGATCGGTGCCGTGATCACCGTCAAGGTGAGCGGTAACGGCAGCTATCGCGGCTCGCTGACCTCGGCTCCCGTGACGATCGGTTACACAACGAAGACTACCGCCACCTCGCAGGTGCCGCCGCTCCAGTCCTTTACGCACGATACCATCGTCGTGTCGGAGCGCACGGGCTACGAGATCAGCGTGGACGGCGTGAACTGGCAGGAGAGCGGCACCTTTACGGGGCTGACGCCGAACACCCTCTACCGCGTGACCTACCGTCATAAGGAGAACATCGACTACTACACCCCGGGTATTCCCGGCAAAGCCACCTATGTCATCACGGCGGTCGATCCCGAAGCCCCCGTGGAGCCGCCCGTCGATCCTGAACCGCCCGTTGACCCCGAGCCGACCTATCCGCTCGGCGATGTCACGCTCGACGGCACGGCCAACACCACCGACTGCCGCCTCCTGTTGCTCTACGCAATCGACAGCGCGACACTGACGGAAGAACAGCTTGCCGTAGCGGACTATAACGGCGACGGTTATATTTCGACCACGGACGCCAGAGAGATCATCACAGGTCTGCTCGGCTGATTCATCCGAACCATAGCGAAAGCGGACGATCCGACCGATCGTCCGCTTTTTTCGTGTTTGCAAAGTCACCCCCGATATGCTATACTGAATGCAGAAACTACAAAGGAGGTGCGCCGATGAACGGCACCCGTCTTTACGTCGCGGATACGTCCTTTCTGAACGATAAAACACGCTTTCAGGCGGCGTATCTCGCCGTCGATCCCGCAAGACAGCAGAAGATCGGCCGCCTGCGAAAGGACAGCGACAAACGCCTGTCTCTCGCCGTCTTCCTGCTGTTGCGGGAAGCGCTGGCCGCAAACGGGATTTATGACTTTCGTCTTCTTTACGCCGAAAACGGCAAGCCCTACCTTGAGGGATCTCCCTTACATATCAGCCTCTCCCACAGCGGCGAGATGGTTCTCTGCGCCGTGTCGGAGCGCGAGGTCGGCTGTGATATCGAACGGATCGGAACCCCTCGCCTTGCGGCGGCAAAACGCTTTTTCCATCCGTTGGAATATAAAGCGCTTGCCGGCTGTGCCTCCGAAGAAGAAGAGCGGCAACTCTTTTACCGCCTGTGGACGCTCAAGGAAAGTGTGATCAAGCAAACGGGGCACGGGTTGTCGCAGGGGCTGTCCTCCTTTGCCGTACAAACGGACGGCAAGGATGCATGGCTTTCCGATGCCTCCGCTTCCGTATATTTACGAAGCTACCCTCTTGAAGGCTACGAGGCGGCCGTCTGTACGGAAACCTCACCGCCCGATGAGCTTTTACGGCTGTCATTATAACAATAAAAAAGCGAGCCCGACATCCGAAACGGATGTCGGGCTCGTTTATTGATTCGGTTGAATTACGCCATCAGAAGCTCTGCGAGCATCTTGCGGGCATCCGTTGTCGTGACGAGGCCGTTGCCGTCGTAGTCCGCGATCGCGACCATCGAATCCGCGATGGTTTCGCCGCCGAGGACCAGCATCAGCAGGTCACGGGCATCCGCCGTCGTAACCGTACCGTTCTGATCCACGTCGCCCTTCAGAGCGCCCGTTGTCTGATCCTGCTTCGTGAGGCCGTCCGCGTAGCGGACAATGTCGGTGGTGTTGGAAACCTGCAGAGAGTTCAGCGTCAGCGTACCCTCACCCGCCAGCACGATGCGCACCTGCTTGATGGTGCTGATGCCGTTTGCGGGCAGATTGTTGTTCCACGTATAGCAGCTGTGGACATCGCATTCGCCCTTATAGGTCTCCGCAGGGAGATAGCCGTTTTCAAGCGTATCGCAAAGGCTCGGCCAGAAGTCCGCCACCAGACCGTAGTTCCAGTCGCCGACAGAGGTCGTCGCCACGAGTTGTACGTCAAAGCCGGTCGTCGCCGTCAGATCGAAGAGCCAGTTCTTCGTCTCAGCGGGCTTGTAATCCTTGTTGAGGTTGAACACCACGGAGTAGCCGTCCGCGCTGTTCGCAGTCACCGTCAGCTTACCGTTGTCGTAGACATACGAGCCCTTCTTATCATAGCTCTCGATTGCAAGTCCATCGGGGTTCATCAGGTTCTCGTTGATGATCGGCGTTGCCTGACGAACAAGGTTGTAGGTGGTATCCTTAATCTTGCCCTTGGTCGCCGCAAAATAGAAGTAGTTCACGGTAATGGAGGAGGACGGAGCAACATAGAGACGTACCATATTGACCTTCTCACCGTTCGCAGGTTTCCACCAGTCACGCAGGTCGATCTCCAGCGTCTCCTGATTGGTCATATAGGGAGCGGTTTGCGCCTCAACCAGCTGACTGCTCGAGTTGCAGTCTCGCAGCATAAAGTAGCCGCTGCCATTCTGCGAGATGCCGAAGTAGTAGCCGCCGCCGTAGTTCGGGGTGATCTGCAGGCTCATAAACGGCGTCGTATCAACACCGATGTCGATGGGCAACAGCAGGTCATAGCCGACCGTGTCGGTGGCGGAGTTGTTGATGATGGTGCGCTGACCGTTTTCATCGAGGAAGGTGCTCATATCGCCCCACGCGAGAGACGGGGTACCGCCGAGGGCGTCCACACCGATGTAATCGGCATAGTTTGCAACACTCGCCCAACCTTCGACAGAGCCGTCCATCTTCTTGATCTTGCCCCAGCTGCCCGAAAGCTCGCTGGTGTAGACGATATCGCCCTCGATCAAGTCGCCGACGTCGGTATAGGAGGTGCCGGGGCCCTCACGAACGTTCAGCGGATCGGAGGTGGGAGCCTTGCTGTTGAGCTGCCAGGTACCAATCTTTTCAGCCGTGTCTGCGGGCTCCACGGGAGTGGTGCTGGACAGCAGGCAGTACCAGTCAATGGTCATCTTGTAGGTGGTCTGCAGGAAGTTCTGCGTCAGCCACACGTCGCCGAGGCCGTATTCGCCGTAAACATTACTGCCGCGGGCGGAGCTGGGAGCACTGTCGAACACGCGGAACTTGTTGGTGTTCGGATCGTAGTCGACGACCGCGATAAAGTGGCCCTTAACGTGCGCGATCGCCACGCCGCCGCCTGCCAGATGGTTCTTCAGACGGGAGCTGGACGCGCCCGCCCAGTAGCCCTGCGTGCCGTTGCAGTCGACGGTGAAGCCGTAAGCGGCACCGTACTTTGCCTGCAGCTTCGGATACAGGAGCGAACGAGTCGTGCCGCCCGAGGAATAGTTGAACGCCTTGATGCTATAGGCCCAGCGTCCGACTTCCATGACGTCCATCGACTTGCCGGTCAGCCAGCCGACCGAGTTGACGATGGAGAAGATGCCGCAAGCGGTCTGATACATCGAACGGCCGCCGATGTAGTAGTTCTTCCACTTGGCATCATATTGACGCTGCACGGGAAGGTGCGTCACCTCCGCTTCCGCGGTAAGAGGCTCCGACGTCATCACAATGGCGGGGAGCGCCGTCAGCAACAGTGCGAGTGCGCACAGGATGCCGACACTGCTTTTCAATACTTTGGACATATGGTTTACCTCCTTGAAAAATCGGGGTTTTAACGGACAAATGTATTAACCGATGAGATGCTTGAGGATCGCACGAACATCCACCGTGCTGACCGAGCCGTCGCCGTTGTAATCGGCGGCCTGCTTCTGGCTTTCGCTAAAGGCAATCTGGCCGACCGAGCTCTGCAGGATGATGCGGGCATCCACCGTGCTCACTTCGCCGTCGCTGTTGATGTCACCGCGCTCATAGGACGGCGCAGGACCGGGTTCGGGATCCACCACCGCATCGGGCGTTGTCTGACTCTTGTTGACATCGTCGGCGAACACGGCAATCGCGTCGGTATTCGCAAGCTGGAGCGAGCTGACATACAGCGTACCCTTGCCGTCGACCTTCACGGTCACCGTCTTCACGGTGGACATACCGTCGGCGGGCAGGACGTTGTTCCAGGTGTAGCAGCTCTTGAAATCCAGACCGCGGCTACCCGTCATCGCAGGAATGTAACCGTTCACGGGATCACCGTTGATGCCGTTGCCGAAGTCCGCAACAAGACCGAAGGTACGGTCGCCGTCCGACGTCGTCACAAGGAGCTCAATATCGAAGTTTACCTGCGAATCCACCGCCATCAGCAGACGGTGCACATCGTTAATATTAAACGCCTTGTTGAGATCAAACTTAACGGCATAGCCGCTGTCCTCACCCGAGGTGACAGCAAGCAGTCCGTTTGTGTAGGTATAGCCGCCCGTCTTGGTCGCATCGACCACCGACAGAGTGTTCGGATCCATCAGCGTATAGTTGATGTTCGAGGAGGCCGTACCGCTCTTCAGGTTGTAAGCGGGACTTGTCACCACGCCGCTGTTCGCCGCAAAATACATATAGTTGATGGTGATCGAGCTTTGCGGTGCCACATACATACGCACCTGATTGATGCGGTAATTCTCTGCGGGCTTCCACCAATCGGACACGTTGATCTCCAGCGTTTCCGTACCCGTCATATAGGGAGCGGTGGCCTCGTTAACAAGCTGATCACCCGAATTACAATCGCGCATCATAAAGTAGCCGCTGCCCGCCTGTGTCAGACCGAAGTAATAGCCGTTACCGCTGTTCGGGACCACCTGAATCGCGAAATACGGCGTTGTCGAGGTGCCGATGTCAAACGGCAGGTTGAAATCGTAGGCGATCTGCTCCGCCGAGTTGTTGACAAGCGTCATACTGCCGTCCGTGCCGACCGACGTGGACACTTCACCCCAAGCGGCACCGTTTTGATACGCCAGCGCATCGACGCCGATGTAGTTGCTGTAGTTCTTGATGCTCGCCCAACCGGTCGAGCCGTTCGGGGACACAAACTTGCCCCAGTTGCCCGACAGCTCCGTCACGTCGACGAGATCGCCGACCTGCACGGTATCCACCTTGTTGCCCGAGGTCGAGGCGCTGTCACGCACGTTCAACGGATCGTCTGCGGGAGCGGTGATGTAATAGGTGCCGAGCTTATCGGCGGTCGAGCCGCCCTTGATGTTGTTGTAGCCATACTTTTCCATAATGGCGGGATAGTCTTTATAGCAGATGTTGACGTCCAGCATCGACGCGCCGATACCGCTGAAGATCTTCTGACCTTCCCACGTATACTGCCACATACCGAAGCTGTCGGAGTAATCATAGGTGTTCCAGTAGAAGCGGTTGGAGGTCGTCTCGTTCGCCTTGACCTTTGCCGTCCAGCGGTCATAGCGCTTGCAGAAGCTGCTCGTCAGCTTGCTCATCGAGGAGTTCGCGCCGTACATCGCGGGATAGTAGCCCGCCGCCTCCATCGTCTCGCAGAAGCCGAGCGCCACGTTCGTAAACGCCGAGCTGCTCAGCGCGGTCTGATCACTTTCCTCCATATCCGTGTAGATCGGATACTCGAAATACATATCGTTGCTTTCGATCACATTGATAACCCACTTGGCTTCGTTCGCCGCCTGCGCATAGGTCAGCGCGTGCGAATAGAAATAGCAACCGAGCTTCATACCCGCCGCACGGGCGCGCTTATAATACTCGAGGAAAGCTTTGTCCATCGAGCAGGTGTTGCTCGAGCTGCCGAGGCCGATACGCAGGATCGCGAATTCGCAACCCGAAGCCACCAGCTTATCAAAGTCGACCAGCGAGTAGTTGAGCGTGCTGCCGCCGACATTCCAGTAGGACAGGTCAATACCGTGAATGCGGGTGTAGGTGTCACTCTTTCCGACTCCTTCAAGCGCTGATGCAGTCATCATCGTGCAAGGAAGGATCATACCGCACACCATCAGCACGGTAAGCACTACGGACAGGATCCGTTTGATGGATTTCATACGTCATCGTCTCCCTTTTCAAAGTTTGTGAAGTATTGCCGATTCGGGGATCTCTGTTATTTGTAAAATCCCCAAAATTTATCCAATTTTACTTTTCCTATTGTATTATAAGTCAAAAACTGTTACAATACAAGACAAAAGATGGCACATCCGAGACAAATCCTGCAAAAGAGGTGGCAGTTATGCGCGATATCTTTCGTGAAATTAAACAAGAGGTGACCTTTTACGCCACCCATCAACTGGACTATCCCGCCCATATCCACGAGGATATAGAGCTTGTCTATGTTATACGCGGAGGAGGTATCGTCTACTGCGACGGCAAACGATACACACTGCGAGAACGTTGCTTTTTTCTGACCTTTCCGAATCAGGTACACCATTACATCGGCTGCACACAAGGTGACTACATCCTTCTGATCCTCAAGCCCTATCACCTGCTTGGGAATCACAGCATCTATTCAAACGGGTACCCAACCTCCGCCTTACAGCAGGTCGAAGAGGACAGCACAGCGATCACCCTATTGATGACCGCTTTGCGCGAATATAACGGAAACGGCAGCGATCTGCTTTTACAGGCAACCCTGACCGCCTTCTTTGAAAAGCTGATCAGCTATTACGATATTGATAAAGGGCGGGTTTCGAGCGATACCGTGTGGCGCATCCTGCAATACTGCTCCGAGCATTTCAAGGAGGACATCTCCGTCACCGATCTTGCCGAGGCGCTCGGCATCAGCAACAGCACCGTCTCCCACATCTTCGGGCAACGGCTCGGCATCCGTTTCAACGATCACATCCACACGTTGCGTCTTTCGGAAGCCGCACAGCTTTTGCAAAATCGCCATTACTCCGTAACCGACGTGTCCTCGATGACCGGCTTTTCCACCATCCGCACCTTCAACCGCGCCTTTCGCAAGCAATACGGTCTTTCCCCGACCGAATACCGTAAGGCCTTACACCGCGAAACGGTAACGTAAGCTCCGAAAAGCACGGTATGTATTCCGTATATCGCTTAAAAAAGGATGTCGCATACGATCGATGCGACATCCTTTTTTCGTTAACACCCTCGACGGCCCTCGCGCTGACCGCATTGCAAGTAGTGTCGGTAATACCGTTCCCAACGGGTTCCGTACGCCTTATTCAAATCGGCGTAACGCGAACGATAGGTCTGTACGCGGAACAAAGGAGACGCCTGACGCCCTTCCTTCATACCGAACGTTACAAAATGGCGAAGTACCGCCGTATCGTTTTGCCCGAACGCTTTTTTAATATCGGGATAACGGGTGACGTAGTCATTGTAATCGTACACCGCCGCATAGTTTACACCGCCGTACACAGTGGCGTAGCCCTTCATAGAGGTGCATCCTGTACCTTGACGGCCTTCCCGCTTGCCCGCGCTCATAAAATGGCGATAATATTTCTCGGTATTCGTACCGAATGCACGCCGCAGATCGGCGTACTGATTGCGATACGACACGACATCAAAGGCGGCCGACGCACGGCGGCCGTCCTTCATACCGCTTGTGACAAAATGGCACAACGCGGCAATATCATCCTCGCCGTAAAGTGCCTTGACATCGGGATTGTACTGCTGATAATAGCGGAAGTTATACACGGCGGCATAGTCCGTTCCCTGATAGCGTGTCACGGAACCGACGAGCGTCGAGCATCCCGTTCCGCGACGACCTTCTTTTTTGCCGTTCTGGATATAATGGCGATAATACTTTGCATACTCGTTTCCGAACGCATTGCGCAAATCGGGATATTGGCGGACATAGGACATCACATCAAAGCCGACACAGCCCTGCCGTTTTTCCTTCATTCCGTGTGTAATAAAATGCTTGAGCACCGCAACGTCATCATAGCCGAACGCTTTTTTGATATCGGGATATTTTGTCGTATAGTATTCGTAATTATACACGGCGGAATAGTTCATACCGCCCGACAGCACCGCCGCCCCCATCATCGTTGTACAGCCGTTGCCGTCGCGTCCCTCACGGCGACCGACACGCAGATAATGGTAATAATACGAGCTCCAGTTGTTGCCGTAGGCACGACGCAGGTCATAATACTGCAAACGGTAGGACACGGGATCGAACTCCTCGCTGCCGCGCAGTCCCGCCGCCATCCCCTTGGACTGAAAATGGTTCATATACGCCACGCGATCGGTACCGAGTGACGACTTCAGCTGAGGATTATGCGTCATATAATAATTCACGGAGAATATCGGGCTTGCCTGCCTTCCCTCGTGCAAACCGTAACGGAGAAAATGCGTCAGGAGCGCCGCATCGTTCGGGCAGCTTTCCCTGAGCTCGGGGTAGCGCGACAGATAATAGCTCGCATTAAACACCGCCTCATATTGCGGCTTGATCGTCTCCTTGGCAAGGGGGGTGCGGGTGCCGAAGCGATCAAAGCCCGCCACCGTCAGCACCTTGTCATACGGCACCTCCACAGGCCCGCTGTAGCGAGCATCACCGAGCGTCGGTGTCGAGCCGTCGAGCGTATAGTACAGCGTCAGGCCGCTGTCCTTTGCCGTCAGCGTCACACGGGCACCTCCCGACGAGCCGCCGCTGACGGAGATCGTCGGCGCTTTGTAGGCGGGAAGATCCACACTGTCATCAAACACGCCCGTATAGACCTTACCGTTTTCGAGCGTAACACCGCGACGGCGGAACAACTCCGACACGGTGACGAACTGATAGCCGCGCGTTTTCAGAATATTCATGGCACGCAGGGCTCCCGTGATGCTGGGCGCGTAAAGATCGTGGATCAGAATCACACTGCCATCCTGCACGTTATTAATAATGTTGTTGCACACAGCCGTGGCGTCCTGCAGCTTCCAGTCCATCGTATCGATGCTCCACAGGATGATCGGTGCACCGACATTGCTGCGAATCGACGACGACAGCGCACCGCCCGGCGTGCGTACCAGCGTCTGATACGAGCCGCCCGCCGCATTGTAAAGCAACGAGTTGACACCCGCCACCTCCGAACGGATCGTCGCCGAGGACAATTCGTCAAACGGCACACGGTGGGCATACGTATGGTTCGCCACCTGATGCCCCTCTCTCACCATCCGTTCCACATCGGACGGGCGGTTTGCCGCCCCCGAATAGGGGCCGTTTTCACCGTTACAGAAAAAGGTGGCCTTTGCACCGATGGATGCCAAACCATCAAGCAACTGAGGCGTCAGATACGACGGGCCGTCATCAAAGGTAAACGCCACCAGTTTCGTGGCGGCCGCATCGGCAACCACAGGCTCCGAGGTATACGTAACGCCGACAGCAAGCGATGTCACCGTCAGAATCAGACTTAACATAAGAGCAGTAATACGTTTCATGGTTTTTCGATCTCCCCGAGGTTCAAACTGTAGATGACGACATTATATCATCTTTACTCGCATTTTTCCACTGTCTTTTTTCAAAAAACAGCAAACTTCGGCATTGTATCTTTCAGCAATGTTTGCTATACTGGCTATATACGAATCAAAGGAGCTGTTTTTATGCGTATTCATCGACTTCTCGGAGCCTTGCTTACGATTGCTTTGTTGCTGTGCTCCGCGCCGATGTCTGTGTTCGCAGAGCCCGTCTCGGCGGCGCTTAACGGCATCAACAAAAGCCGTGACACGGGCGAGCTTGTTGTGTTCACCGATGCCTACGGCGACACCACCGGCACCAATTGGTGGGGGGCCGAGGTGACCGTCGGCCCCGATAACCGCGTCACCGCCCTCGGTTCCGGTAACAGCGACATCCCGCAAGGCGGCTTTGTGTTGTCGGGACATGACGACGAAACCGAAGGCGGCAGTATGATGAAAACGTGGGTGCGCGACCACGTGCAGGTAGGCGATTATGTCTATTTCGACCGCCGCACGATGACCGTGACCGTCAGCAATACGCCGCTTGCCATGGAAACCTCCCCGTTTTACGAAGTATCCGAAACGGTCGACGCGGTCAACGCCACCCGCAACGAGGATATGCTCATCGTATACGATACGTTCATCGGCACATCGACCGGCACCAACGCCTACGGCTATGAAATTGCCGTGGATAAAGACGGACTGATCATTTCCCGCGGCGGCAACAATACGGCGATTCCCGCGGGCGGCTTTGTCGTATCAGGTCACAGCGCCCGCGCCGACTGGCTTCGCACCTGCGTCATTGAGGGAATGCGCGTCACATTCGATAAGGACACCAAAACGGTCACCTTTATCTACGACGAACAAAGCCTCCGCGCCACCGTCACCCGTGCGTTGGAGGAAACCGAAACGGCAATAAGCGATGCTAAAGCCGCTTTTGTGTACGTCGATTATGCTACGGTGGAGCAATCGGTCGGCGAGATCCGCGCCGCCTTCGAAGCAGGAGCCACCAATGACACCGCCTTTGCCGATCTGTGCGATACGACGCTCGAAGCGCTCCGCGCGGTGCAAAGCGCCCTGTGCGACAGCTACCCCGTGCAATATCGCGGCGTATGGGTACGCCCGTCACAATCGTCCGCCGCCGAGGTGGAACGCTATGTAGAAGAGCTTCACAACGCGGGCATCAACGCCGTCAGCGTCGAGGGCTTCTTTGAGAACGGCTATATTTTCAAGCTTCCCGAGGACAGCACGCTCGGACGGCACCCGAAATTTAAATACGACGTCCTGCAGGCGTATATTGACGCCTGCCACAAATTCGGAATGGAATGTCACCTGTGGATGCCGATCATGAATGTCGGCTATAAAAACGAGGGCGGCATCGAACGCACACTCTACGCCGATCACCCCGAATGGTTCTCTTTAAGTCAACACGGCACAGTCGAGAATCCGAACGGCTTCTGCATGATCGATCCCGCAAACGAAGACGCACGCGCCTATCTGATCGATTTCTATAAGTATCTTGTCACCACCTACGAGATCGACGGCTTTGAACTCGACTACATCCGCTACTACGACCGCGACGAGCTGGACTTCGGCTATACCGAAGCGGCGTTTGCGGGCTTTGAGGAGGCGTACGGACACGGTGTCACCCCCACCTACGACACGGGCGCCTCCTATTGGAAGGATTGGGAGCAATACCGCCGCGACTGCGTAACGCAGATGGTCAGGGAGGTCGGCGAGATGATCCGCCGTGAGGCACCCGATGTGATCATATCCGCCGACACCGCGCCGACCGAGGACAACGACCTCTATCAGGATTACCTGCTGTGGGTAAAGGAGGGCTATATCGACGTTCTGCACCAGATGGCGTACGGTGACGGCTTCGGCCCCGAGATCACGAAGGCGGTCCGGTCGGCAGGCAACAACGCGCTGATCGTGCCCGCTCTGAGCACCACCGATGCCGTTATGATGGAGCGTCAGGCTCGTGAAGATCTCGGCTTTGGCACCTACGGTGAATGCTTCTTCGAAGCCAAAGGCTTTATGAACAACAAGGCGGGCGACCTGCTCAAGACCACCGTCTACCGTCAGGACGCACTCCCGCCGTTTCTCGATCCCTCGGCCTCCGCTTCGGCACTGCTCACCTATATGCAGGAACGCATCGACAACGTGATCCTGCCGCTCGAGGGCCTTACCGAAGCGGAAGCGACCGCCGTCAAGGAAGCGATCACTGCCGCGACGGCCTCCCCCGATCTATCGGCGCTCGAAGCCGTGAAGGACGCGGCAAAGGCCGTTGAAAACAAAACCGCCTCAAAGGTTATGCTCGCCGATCTTTACCGCACGGAGCAGATCCTGTTGATCGGACAAAAAACTGCTTCCGACAACATCTCTGTCCCCGCCGCAACCGACGAAGCGGCAGATATGACCTTGTGGATCGTGTTGGCGGTCGCCGCCGTATTGATCATCGGCCTTGTCGTCTTCGCGCTTGTTTACAAGCCGCGTAAAAAAACTTCCGTGTAAAGGATTGCCTGCTATGATGACTGTAAAACTGTATGAAACCGATGCCTATACCCGCGCCT
>JAFQMR010000003.1 GCA_017396175.1 Clostridia bacterium | reverse complement strand
TGCAACGTCTCGAAGTTATATTCCGTCGTGTCGGTGAAGATGGTGGCATCGGGCTTGAAGCGGATGAACGTACCGTCATGATCCGATTCGCCGATGACCGTCAGATCGGTCACGATGTTACCGCGCTCAAAGCGTTGCGCATAAACCTTGCCGTCACGCGAGATCTCCACTTCTAAAAATTCCGACAGCGCATTGACAACAGAAGAACCGACGCCGTGCAGACCGCCCGACACCTTATAACCGCTGCCGCCGAATTTACCGCCCGCGTGAAGCACGGTCAGCACGACCGTGACCGAAGGAAGTCCCAGCTTTTCGTTCATACCGACAGGGATACCGCGGCCGTTATCGCGCACCGTGATGATATCCCCCGGCAGGATCTCCACTTCGATATGGGTACAATAGCCGGCGAGAGCTTCGTCAATCGAGTTGTCGACGATCTCGTACACCAGATGGTGCAGACCCTTTTCTCCTGTCGAGCCGATATACATACCGGGGCGTTTACGTACCGCTTCGAGTCCTTCCAGAACTTGAATTTGGCTTTCGTCATACGCCTCGTTGACGGTGGTGTTTTGCTGTTCGATGCTCATAGGAATGTAACCCCTTTCAGTGGGTATCTTTTGATACACTGTGTTATAGCTTATGTTGTAAAATACGCTTACGCAAAGTCGCCGCGGACAGCTGACTCAGATAAATGGTTTCTTTGCCCTGTGCATCCACGCACACGACAAAGGATTTCGGTAATTCATAGGTAATGCTGACGACACGTCCCTGTTTTTCGGCGGCCGCCAAATATTCACGGGTGTGACGGGATAACGTGGTGTTATCGGTGTCAAAGATGCCGATGACCTCGCGGCTTTTGACCACCGTCTGTGCGCCTAAATGTATGTACATTCTCTCGCGTCCTTTTGCTCACTCTTCTTTGACGGTGCCGTTTTCGATACGGAACACCTTGCCGCTGACCAGCCGCGTGATGGTATCGGGCTCACAGCAGGTGATAAACACCTGAAAGCCGTCCATGTGATTGAGAATATAATCGCGGCGGGTGTGATCCAGCTCGCTCATCACGTCATCCAGTAAAATGACGGGTTTCTCATAATATCCGCGACTGAGAAGCTCCGCTTCGGCAAGCTTGAGCGACAGCACGCCCGAGCGTTGCTGTCCCTGCGAGCCGAACGCCCGCGCCGCCGTGCCGCCGATCATGATCTCAATATCGTCGCGGTGCGGTCCGACGGTGGTAAATCCCGCGCGCAGATCCGTCTGTCGCGCGGCTTTCAGTGCACTCGCCAGTGCCGCCGCATCGTCGCTTTCCTCATAGCCGATGTGCAGGGCTTCCCTGCCGTTTGCCAGATGATCGTAGATCGTCGTGGCAAGCGGCGATAAGCTCTCAATGTATTGCTTGCGAAACATTCTCACCTGTGCGCCGCTGACCGATAAGTGATCATCAAACACATCCAGTAAGTACGGATCCTCGCGTTGCTCCCCGCTCTTGATGGCTTTGATCAGCTTGTTGCGCTGGGTCAGCACACGGGTGTAGGCGGTCAGCGTTTTGATGTACAGCGGACGAAGCTGACAGCACGCGGCATCGATAAACCGCCGCCGCCCCTCCGGTCCGTCTTTAATAAGCGCCAAATGGTCGGGTGAAAAGATCACCGCGGGAAATCGCCCCATCAGATGACTTGCTGTCGACAGCGCCACTCCGTTGAGCTGTGCTTTTCGCCGCTCTTTGATTTCCAGACGAATCGTTTGCTCCCGTCGCTCCCCGAAAAACCGCACATCCACTGAAGCACTTTCAGCGCCGAACTTCACAAGCTCTTTATCCTTACTGCCGCGAAAGCTTTTGCCTCCCGTCGCCAGCCACAAGGATTCCAGCAGATTGGTTTTTCCGT
>JAFQMR010000050.1 GCA_017396175.1 Clostridia bacterium | reverse complement strand
TGTTACTTCAACCGTGTTTGTAATTTCTTTATGTGCGGTTGTTTTCGTAGCGTGTGTTGCTTGAGTGATGCTTGTCAAGGGGTTATCAAGGCACTCCGCAGTTCTCAGAGCGGGGTTATAAGAACTATCTGTTTTGTGATCGGGAGTATCCTCTTTTTTACAAGCAGTAAATGATAGTAGAACGAACACACAAAGACACACCAAAACAATTCTTCTCACAAAGCGTTTCCCCCCTTGTTGGATTATCACTTCTTATACATCGCAAGGCAATGAAAATCCTTATTATCCCATGCGTTTGTACTACAAATGCGAAGCTCGCAAAAAACGCAAAGACATCTTTGTATAAAGAAACGAGTCCTCCTCGGGTGGTAAGTCACCGAGGAGGACTCGTTTTATGTCTTATTGGCGGTGGGAGTCCCCACCCTACGCCGATTTATAACTTTTCTCCGTTAACGCTCCGTCCGTAACATATCGGATGTATTCTTTTGGATATTATTCCATTCCGAGGACGGTGTAGCCCTGCTCCTCAACCGTGGATTTCAGAACCGCATCCTCGATCGGCGCAGACAGTGTCACGACGGCGGTGCCGCTTTCGTGACTGACGACAGCGCTTTCGACCTGCGACAAGGCTTCCAGCACCTTCTGAACACGCCCTGAGCAATGTCCGCACATCATTCCTTCGATTGTCATAGTCTTCTTCATAGTGATATCCTCCTGTATGAATGATTGAACCGCATTCTTACGCGGCAAATACCGATTTAAGCGAAGAGCGTTCGAGACAACACACACACTCGAAATACTCATCGCCATCGCACCGAACATCGGATCCATCTCCCATCCGAGTAACGGGATCCAGATTCCCGCCGCAAGCGGGATACCAATGACATTGTAAATAAACGCCCAGAACAGGTTCTGACGGATCGTACGCAGTACAGCCCGTCCGAGCTTTACAGCCCACGTCACATCCGAAAGGCGACTGTTCATCAGGATCACATCTGCCGCATCCATTGCTACATCGGTACCCGTACCGATCGCGGCCCCAACAGTGGCCCGCGTAAGCGCAGGAGCATCGTTAATACCGTCTCCGACCATCATCGTGTGCTCCCCGAGAGCGCGTACCGCTTCTTCCTTACCGTCAGGCAAAACCTCCGCAATCACCTCGTCGATCCCGGCGGTTGCCGCAATCGCTTTGGCGGTTTTCTCGAGATCACCCGTCAGCATCACCACGCGCAGGCCCATCGCTTTCAGCTCGGCAATCGCCTCGGTGCTGTCCTCCTTCAGCACATCCGCCACAGCGATCACGCCGAGGCATCGTTCATCGCAAGAAAAATACAGCGGCGTCTGTCCTTTCGCGGCCACATCTTCAGCCTGCAGGCGTAAGGTCTCGGGAACAACGACCGACTCCGATATATACGACGCATTGCCGCCGCGCAGATATCCCGCGCTCGCGATTCCCTCCAAGCCGCGTCCCGTAACGGTCCGAAAGGAGTCCAATTCATCGGGAAGCACCGCGCGTTTTTCACCTTCGGCAACAACGGCTTTGGCAAGCGGGTGTTCGCTTTTGGCTTCCAGCGTTACGGCCGCTCTGAGAAGCTCCGCTTCGGTAACGCCCTCCGCTGTAAGCACTGCCGTTACCTGCGGTTCCCCTTTAGTTACCGTTCCCGTTTTATCGAGCACCACTGTACGGATACGTCCCGTACTTTCAAGAGCGGTGGCCGTTTTAAACAAAATACCGCGTTTGGCACCGACGCCGCTTCCGACCATGATCGCAACAGGCGTCGCCAGCCCGAGCGCACAGGGACAGCTGATAACCAGCACCGAGACGCCGCGTGCAAGCGCGAACCCGATATCAGCACCGAGTAACAGCCATACGATCGCTGTTGCAAACGCAATCAGTAAGACTACGGGTACAAACACTCCTGCCACCTTGTCCGCCAGCTTGGCGATCGGTGCTTTCGAGGCGGATGCATCGCTGACAAGCCTGACAATTTCCGCCAATGTTGTATCGTCACCCACGCGGGTTGCCTTACACACAAGGTGGCCCGAACGGTTCAGCGTTGCCGCCGAAACGGTATCCCCCGCCGCTTTATCCACAGGGATGCTTTCTCCCGTAAGCGCCGATTCATCGACCGCCGCTGTTCCTTCCAGAACCACGCCGTCCACAGGGATCTGGGCACCCGGAAACACAACAAAGCAGTCTCCGACGACCACCTGTTCCACGGGAATCTCGACTTGTCGGCCGTCGCGTATCACCGTTGCCGTTTTCGGGCTGAGGTCCATAAGCGTCCGAAGCGCATCGGTCGTTTTCCCTTTTGAGCGGGATTCCAGCCATTTTCCCAGTGTCACAAGCGTAAGGATCATGGCCGCTGATTCAAAATAAAAATGCGGGTGTGTATCACCGTGCGGCGCGGCGGTCAGTGTAAACAGCACAACGGTGCTGTACAAATACGAGGCCGCCGAGCCGAGAGCAACAAGGGTATCCATATTCGGAGCCAGATGCATAACACCTCGTACACCCGATACGAAAAAGCGTTGATTGATCACCAGGATCACGCCACTGAGAAGAAGCTGAAGCAAGCCGACGGCCACCGTATTCCCCTCAAAGAAGGGCGGCATCGGCCACCCCCACATCCCGTGTCCCATCGACACATACATCAACGCAAGAAGCACCAGCAACGAAGAGATCAACCGATACAACAGCGTATCGGACGGCTGATCCTTTTGCAGAATCGTCGTTTCGGTCTTCGGGGAAGCATCGATTTCCACTGCCGCATAGCCTGCCTTTTCTACCGCTGCGATCACCACGGAAGACGGCACATCACCTTCAACCGTCATCGAATTCGTCAGTAGATTGACCGAACAGGAACGGACATCCTCCACCGCCGAAACCGCCTTTTCTACTCGCGCACTACAGGCGGCACAGCTCATTCCGTCCACATGAAACTGTCGCATTCTATCCCTCATTTCATCAGTCTTTGCAGTAACATTACAAGCTCATCAACCGTATCTTCACGACCTTCGCGGATATCATCCGTAACGCAGGTGCGGATATGTTCTGCGAGGAGCTCTCTCGTGAATGCATTCAACGCGGCATTCGCGGCGCCGACCTGCGTCAGCACATCCACGCAATACGCATCCCGTTCAATCATCGCTTTGATACCGCGAATCTGTCCTTCAATACGATTCAGTCGATTCGTCAGTGCCTTTTGTTCCTCTTCACTCCGTCTCTTTTCCGTATGGCACGCCCCGTTACAACTCATGAAAACACCCCTCTGTCTCTTTGGTTATCAATAACATTATATACCCCCTAGGGGTATGCTGTCAAGATAAAAAATGTTCCTCTGCAACGCACAGAGGAACATTCGAAAATTTAAAGTAACGCGGCATACAGATCCTCGGGAGAGGATGCAGACAGATCCACGGGAGCGATGTCAAAGACCGTCTTACAGCCATTCTCTCCACGCTGATTCAGACGGCACACCGCACGGGCGTAAGCCACCAGCACGCTTGCCGTAAACTCGGGATTGGAATCCAGCTTCAAGCTGTATTCGATCACGTGCTTGTGTTCGCCGTTCAAGCCCGTCTGTCCCGTGCGGATCACAAAGCCGCCGTGAGGAATGCCTTTGTGGTCACGGTCCAGCTCCTCCTGCGAGATAAAGTGAACCGTCGTATCGTAATCGGCAAAATACTTCGGCATCGTTTTGATCTCCCGCTCAATACGGACGAGATCTGCTCCCTCCTTCGCCACCACATAACAAAGGCGGGTATGCTTTTCACGGGTAGTCAGATGCGGATTACTGCCGTTTCGGACAGCTTCCAGTGCCGCTTCCACAGGGCAGGTATACTGTCTGGCATCCTGTACGCCGTCGATGCGACGGATCGCATCGGAATGACCTTGGCTGACGCCCTTACCCCAGAAGGTATAATCCTTACCATCGGGAAGCACCGCCGCGGCATACAAGCGGTTGAGCGAAAACATACCGGGATCCCAACCGACCGAAATAGCCGCCGTTTTCCCCCCGGCCTTTGCAGCCTCATCAACACGCCTGAAATGAAGCGGAATATCCGCGTGAGTATCAAAGCTATCCACCACGTTAAAGCGTGACGCAAGCGCCGGCGTCATCGTCGGCAGATCGGTTGCACTGCCGCCGCAGATAATCACGACATCAATCTTTTCAGCGTGATCCTCGATCTCCTCTGCCGCAAATACGCGGGTGGTATCAAAAAGCGGGTGTACCGTTTGCGGATCCCGACGCGAGAACACACCGTAAAGCGTCATATCGTAGTTTTGCGCCACAGCACATTCGACTCCCTTACCGAGATTGCCGTAACCGAAAATCGCAACATTCATACATTCAGATCCCTTCAAGAAAAATTACTGACAACATTATGCCACAAACGATAAAAAAACACAATAGAATTTGATGGAATTTTCCGAAATATATTGCAAAACAACAGCAAAAAACGCCGAAAATCCGATGATTCTCGACGCATTTTGCACGTTATGCCCTCTCAAGCTTCATTTTGTGATTATTTTTCTTCCGCTTGTCCGCTGACGGAATCCATATCGATCAGAAGGCTGCTGTCTCCCATCACGGTCGGGAGCTCCCCGTTCCATTTATTCCATTTCACATATTCCACGTAGTCGGGTGACTGCGACAAGGCTTCCTGAATCAGCTTGATGCTTTCCGCTTCCGCCTGAGCTTGCGTGATCTTCTGCTTCGCCTCTACTTCGATACGCGCTAAGTCCTGCTCGGCCTTCAACGCGTTCTGCTGAGCGGTCTGCTTCGCTTCGACCGCGTTGTTGAATTCCTCGGAAAAATCAAAATTCACAATGTTGAAGATCTCGACCGTGATACCGTACGGGCCGATCTTTTCCGACAGGGCGTCCTTAATCTGATCGCCGACCGACTGACGCTTGGTAATCAGCTCTTCTGCCGTAAACTGCGCCGACACCGCTTTGATGCTTTCCTGAATTGCGGGCACGATAATCACCGAGCCGTAATCCATACCGACGTTCTGATACAACGAAGCCGACGACGAATCGTTCACGTGATAGTTGACCGCCACAACATATGACACGATCTGAAGGTCCTTAGAGGAAGCCGTGCCGTTCGTTTCGGTCTTTTGCGTACGGTTGTTCATCTGCACCACATTCTGCACAAACGGCATTTTGAAATGCAAGCCCTCGGACAGCACCTCATCCTCAACCGCCTGAAAGGTCATCACAACGCCTGTGTGACCCGCTTCAACAACCACAAAGCTGTTGAGCAAAAGAACGGCGAGCGCCAGTAGCACCACTGCCACAACGCCGATAACGATATACTTTTTCTTGTTCAGTTCCATAATATCCACTCCTTTTGATATATAACGACTATATCACAATGAAGGCGTAAAGTCAAGGAATGCGACGGCTAAACTCGACGCCGTACTCCTTAAGCCATTGCTTTGCTTGCTTATAATCGGGCATATTGGTTTCGACCAGCTTCCAGAAGCGTGCCGAATGGTTATGTTCAAAGCAATGCGCCAGCTCGTGAACGATCACATAATCCAGTACCTGTGTCGGAAACAACACCAACAACGCATTCAGATTGATGTGATTTTTCCCGCTGCAGCTCCCCCAACGGGTATGCTGCATTCTCACCGTCACCCCGGTATGTATCACACCCATCCGTGCCGCCCATTCATCCACAAGCAACGGAAACAGCGTTCGTGCTTTTTGTTTGATCCGCTCCGCCTCCTCGTCAGAGAAGGGTACGACGGGAGATTTTGGACGGTAATGCTTACGAATCCAATCGCCGTGCTTTTGAACAAAGCCTTGAATCTGTCGGTCGGTAACGCGGCGCGGCGCGCGTACCAGCAGCTCACCGTCTCTCGTGATCTCCAATGCCAGTGTACGCCGATCACTGCGAATCACGCGATACTCATACACAAGCAGAGCCCCCTTTATCGACGATCTCCACCATCGCCGCGACCGTTCCGCTGCTGTCTGCACGGCCCACACGGATCCTGTCAACACCAAACTCAAACCCGACACCGATATACCCGTCACCGCACGGCTCCCCGCCGACCACGAGCGTGCACGGCTGTCCGAGATGATCAAACGCCGTTCCTCTCCCGTGAACGCCAAGCGTATGCAGATGACCGCAAAGCATCAAATCGGGACGGATACGGTCGGCAAGAATCGAAGCCCAGTGGCGATAGCATTCCGCTTCGATATTAAACGGCTCCTGCAACTGATGCGTAAACGGATTGTGAACAATAACCAGGCGCGTATGCACCCCGTCCGCTTCATACGCTTTCTCTTGAGCGACCGTCTCAAGAAACCGTGTCTCTTCTTCACGAAACGCGCGAAACTGCACCGTGTACCCGTATTCTGCGTGAGAGTCGGGTTTATCCTCACCGCAATCGAGCACCACCCCCCAGATGCCGCCGAGGCGGAAGGTGTAGTAGGTGCGACCGTTATACAGCGGGATGCAGTCGGTAAACCGTTCGGCGTACGCACCGCGTGTATCGTGATTACCGCGAGCAAACACAACAGGAAGCTCTCCTCCTGTAACGGCCGACGTTATGGCAAACAGCACGTCCGCCTGCTGTTCATTTCCGTTATGGTTCGCCAGATCGCCGTTCAGGATCAAAAAATCCATAAACCCGAATGCCTTTGCCGCCTCAACGGCATATTCTGTACGTTCATGCACATCCGATACATGGAAAGCTCGTGCGCCGACCGGCGGCACGGGACGAAACGCAAAGGGATATTCCCTCAGCTCCCCTGTTTCCGTAAAATACGGTTTGCGATCGGTCACGGAACGGAGACAAACGGTATATTCTTTTTCGCTGTCAAGCAAAACCATCGGCACCGTCACACGGTGAATAAGCGAGTCGGAACGCAAAATGCCGTTGTTCACATCGTAAAATTCATGCTTACCGACAAGTACCGAGCAAAGGCACGGCTCGTTCACGCGCAAAACGATCTGATACTCCTGTTCCACCGCATATACAACGGGGGCTTCACGCAACATATTCGAAACACTCCTTTTGAAAGGGTGAAAAAGACCTTGCGCACACGCAAGGCCTTTTCAAGCTATTATACAGACAAACCGACATATTGCAAGAGGTTAAAGGCGTCCATCACGGAGAACAGCAGGATCAATACAATGCAGACAGGAGCGATATATTTGATCATCGCTCTGAACATCGTTTCCTGACGGAAGCGTCCGAACGCACCGACCTTTCCGTTCTGACCGATACGCGCCTCCTCAATAATCGACTCGGGCTTGATGATAAAGCCGATAAACACACAGGTAAGCAAGGCTACGAGCGGCATCATCACACTGTTGGTCATAAAATCAAAGAAGGTAAGAAAATCCATTCCGAGGATCGTGAAGTCCTTCCACACACCGTTGCCGAGCGACGACGGCACACCGAGAACCAACGAGATCACAAACACGACGCCGCAGGTCAGCTTACGTCCCCAGCCGAATTTATCCATGAAGATGGAGACGACCGTCTCCATCAGCGAGATGGAGGAGGTCAACGCCGCAAACAGCACCAAGAGGAAGAACAACGCTCCGATAAAATGCCCCGCAACGCCCATATTGTTGAAGACAAGCGGGAGTGCATTGAACATCAGGCCGGGACCGGGGCTGATGGTTTCGAGATTACCGAACGAGAAAATCGGAAGGATGACCATAATACCCGCCATAAACGCGATGCCCGTATCGAACATTTCGATTTGCTTGACGGAGGATTCCAGGTTGACATCCTTTTTCATATAGGAGCCGTAGGTGATCATAATACCCATAGCGAGCGACATCGAATAGAACATCTGTCCCATCGCGGCAAGCACCGTAGTCGCTGAGAACTGAGAAAAATCGGGAATCAGGTAATACGCAAGACCGTCCATTGCCCCCGGCAGAAACAGCGAATACACCGCAATGGACAGCGCCAGTACAATAAGGATCGGCATCATGATCTTACTGACCTTTTCAACACCCTTGTCAACGCCGAACAGCACAACAAGTGCCGTCAGACCGATAAACAGCAAGAACCATCCAAGCGGCTCAATCGGATCAGCCGTGAAATTCGAAAAAAAGACCGGAGTCTCTTTGAGACCGTCATTGGTCATCACCATCGCCATTTCAGCCGTCTGCGGCATTCCGCCTGACACAAACGTGAAGAAATACTTACACACCCATCCGCCGATCACCGAATAATACGGCAAAATCAAAACCGGCACCAGGGCGGCAAGCAGGCCGAGAAACGACCAGCGCTGATCAAGCTTCTTAAATGCACCGATCACGCTGAGGCCCGTCTTACGACCGAGGGCAATTTCTGCTTTCATCAGCGCATAGCCGAAGGTCAACACCAGAATCAGATACACAAGAAGAAAAATACCGCCGCCGTGTTCCGCGGCGAGATACGGAAAACGCCAGATGTTCCCAAGACCGACCGCCGATCCGGCCGCCGCCATGACAAATCCGAGTTTACCGCTGAAGCTACCTCGTTTTTCACTCATAGGATGAAATCTCCTTATAGACAAAGAATATGTCATTTAGTATATCACACTTTAAAGTGAAAAACAAGCGGATTTTACAGCTTTTGATACCGATTGACAACTCCCTGCAGCTATTCTATAATAAATCTGTATTCCATATCGGTTTCGGAGGTGTTATACGATGTTTCTGATCTCCCCTGAGCTTACACAATATAAAGCCAATCTGCACTGTCACTCCACCGGGTCCGACGGGCGTCTGACACCGATAGAGCTTAGGGATGCATACCGCTCGCGCGGGTATGCGGTACTGGCAATCACCGACCACGAAGCACCGAAGGATCACTCGGCCCTGTCGACAGATGATTTCTTGCTTCTCACGGGATATGAAGTCTATATCCGCCCCGATCCGCATTGTCGCTACGATGTATATGCTCCCGAGATCCATCTCAACCTTTTTGCAAAGAGCCCACATAACGAAACACTCATCTGCTACAATCCCGCTTACTGCAAATACCTGACGGCCGAGCAACAAAGCGCTCTTACAAAAGCGGGATCCGAACAAACGCGGGAGTACACCGTCGAGTATATCAATACATTTATCCGCACAGCGCGTGAGAACGGTTATCTCGTCAGCTACAACCATCCGACCTGGTCGATGGAGGATGAGTCACGTATTCTCGCATACGAGGGTTGCTTCAGTATGGAAATGCTCAACTACAACAGCCGTATGCGACACGATCTTGAATACAACGGTGCCTTGTATAACACACTGCTTCGACACGGAAAAGCCATGTTCCTGCACGCAGGAGACGATAACCACTATGTTTACCCCTTCGACCATCCTCACAACGATTCTTTCGGATGTGCGACGATGATCCTTGCCGAAGAGCTGACGTACGAAGCCATCGTGAACGCTATGGAGCAAGGGAATATGTACCCTACCGAAGGGCCGCTCTTTGAAAGTGTTGTGTTTGACGGTGAAAATGTGCATATTCACTGTACGCCCGTATCGCTGATCTGCTGTCAAGTCGGCAGTAAATCCCCCGCGTATTACCGTGCGGACGGCGACTCCCTCACCAACGTGTCCCTCCCGCTTCCTGCGGGTGCACGATACCTGCGCATCACTCTCACCGACAGCCACGGTCGACACGCCGACACCCGCGCATTTACGCGGGATGAGCTGGGGCTTCCTCCGCTTTGATTCCGATTGTACAAACAAAGAAGCAGATCACC
>JAFQMR010000002.1 GCA_017396175.1 Clostridia bacterium | reverse complement strand
CTCTTCATGAACGGCAATGGGATAGCTGACGGCCACCATCGAGCCGTCCGTCAGTTTAAAATGCTTGACATTGGCCTCACGCCGCGTCTCGTCCTCCCCGAGAACATCCTCGGCGGTGAGGGAGGACAGGTCAAGCACTGTCTCGCTGTTGTCGGCGGCTTTCGCCGACACAGCGCCCGAAATCTCCTCCGCCGTCACAACGGCGGGAAGCATCCCGAGCAGGATCGCAACGGCACATACCGTTGCCACAAACGATCTCCAAAGCTTCATACACATCTTCCTTTCCGAATAACGATAATCACCCGTCCGCCGATCAGCCGCCCCCTTTCGTTGCAAGACGAACGAATGTTCGTTTCTTAGTATAACGAACGTTTGTTCGTCTGTCAAGGAAAAATTATCCTCCCTCGCCGAGGTGTCGGTTTTTCGCGACACCTCGTGGGAGATACAAAAAAACACCCGCTTGACAGACCTGTCAAACGGGTGTTTTACATTCTGTTTTATCCGAGGGCCGCCTTGAGGATCAGGCGCACGTCGTTCGTCGTAGCGGAGGCGTTGCCGTCCATATCCGCCGCCTGCTTTTTGACAGCGGTCAGCGTTTTCGAGCCGAGCACGCTGAGCAGGATCTCGCGGGCATCGACCGAGCTCATCACGCCGTCGCCGTTGAGGTCACCCGTCACAGCGATCACGCGCGCATCCGCTACCTTGCCGTCCGTGACCAGCTGCAACGTCATCCCCGTTTTCAGTGCGCCGCTCACCGTGTTGCCGTTTGCATCCGTTACACGGAGATACGCGGTGTTGTCCATCGCCGCACACAGCGCTTCCGCCGTCGTGCCGACTTCGACACCGTACAGCACCTCGCCCGTCATCGCATAGCCGCCCGTGATAGCGGTCGGAAGCTTCTCGCCCGTATAGCTCGTCAGCGCGCATTCCTCAAACGTAACAAAGGTATCGGTCGCACCGATAATATACAGGTCACAGCCGACCACCGTGACACAGCCGTTGGCATCGGTATGTCCCTGTGCCTTTGCGTAGGCACCGAGGTCCACCGACAACACAGTCGCCTGCGCATTCGGCGCAAAGTTGACAAGTCCCGTGCCCGCCAGATCGGTGGCCGTCACCGTCACGTGGTTGCCGTTTTTATCCTTATAGGCCACGTGGACATTCCAGTCCGCATTGCCGCTCGTTTTCATCGTCAGATAGGGCGTGTCGTCCAGATCGACCGATACCGCATAATCGGTGTGCAGATACGGCCAGTACACGCCGTCGCCGCCCTTATACAGCGTGACAAGAGGCGGGTTGCCGTAATAGGGCCACACATAATGACCGTTCGTATTCGGTGCCGCGGTCACGCCTTCCACGGGCATCAGCGACAGCCCCGTCACATACCCGTTGATCGCGTCTTCGAGCGCCTGCACACGATACCCGAGGCGGTAGCCGTCGGTCGTGCCGCAGGTCAGCTCCGCCTCGGCATACTCGATCGCCGTCTTCAGCGCCGCCGACGGATCGGTTACCGCTTTTGCTTCGGTGAGCTTCGCCTGAAGCGCCGATGCCGTCGCAAAATCCGCCTTATAGGACGCGGGCAGGCAATTTTGAAGCAGGAACGCTGTCAGCGTCTCGGCCGCCGCCTTATGACCGCTCACCTGCGGATGTCCGTCACCGCCCGACAGATCGGTCGGGAGGATGGTGAAGAAGAAGCCGCTTGCCGCACCGCCCAGCTCCGAAACGGCGGCGGTGAGGACCGACTGGTACTTGACGCCCATCATACCCGTCACCCACACGACCTTCGCGCCGGGGTTCTTCTGTTGCGCCATCTGCATCAGATTCTTCGCGCCCGCTTTGAACTCCGCTTCGGTCAGATTCCATTTGCTCGCGGAGGTGGCATCGTTCGTGCCGAGGTTGATCACCACGATATCGGCGGCGGGGGTAAAGTCGTACAGTCCCGCGCTCGTGTGGTCACGCCAGTAGCAGGTGTAGGGGAACATATCCTGCAGGTTGAGATCGCGGCCCTGCGCGTTCCAGCCCGCCACACAGCCGTAGCCGCTCGTCTGCGTCACACGCACATTCGCCGACAGCGCCTCACCCGTGAAGTAAGCGTAGGTCTGCGTGCCGTCCTGATAGACAGGATAGCTTCCGTTCGCCGTGCCGTTGGCACACAGACTGCTCGTGCCGCCCGAAATCGAATCGCCGATAACCTCCATCACGAGCTTATCCGCGGGAGGTGCCGCCATCAGCGTGCCGTTGAGCGTGACGCTCTTCGCCGTCACGAGGGCGGAGCTTGCCTCCGTCTGCTTGTACACCTCGATGTGGTGCACGCCGTTCGCGAGCCCTGTCGCCAGCGTGATGTTGCGGTTGTACACCGTGCCGGAGGCGGTATTTGTCACCTCCACGCGGGAGCGCACGCCGTCCACGATCACCGTGAAAAACATATTGTTCGTGTAGGTGCATTTGATGTCCGCGTTGAGCGTGACATCGCCCTGCCCCTTGAAGTAAAACTCAAAGCCCGAGCTTGTGGTATCCATATACAGCGTATCGCCGACGCGATCCACACGCCCCTGTGTTTTATAGCTGCCCTCCAATTGCGTGAAGGTATAGGTGGCCGACGCCGCCGACGCGATCACAGGGACCGCCGTCATCAGCAGACAAACAGCCAGGATGGTTGCAAGGATTCGTTTCATCGTTACACAACTCCTTTCGGACGGATATCGTCTTATAGGTATTGTAGCATACCCTTTGCCGCATTTCAACCGCTCTTTTTAAAACGGAAACGGCGTGATATCGCGGTAGGTCTCCGCAAACAGATCGCAAAGAGCGCGAAGCTCCCGTTCCTGCGGCTCATACCAATCGGCAATGCCGCACACACGGTAACCCGCCGCCTTCGCCGTGCGTGCCGCGTACCACGCGTCCTCAAACACCCACGTGCATTCAAGCGGCGTCCCCATCCATTCGCGCGCCGTATCGTAGATCAGCGGCTTGTGCTTTGTGGTATTCAGCTCACCGCACACAAACAGCTTTTCGACAAAGGGCGCGATCCCGAGTCGTTCCAGCACGGGAGCCGCCAGCGCCCGATCAGTCGCCGTCGCGACGCAGATCCGCACGCCGCTTGCGCGAAGCTGCGTAAGAAAGTCAAGAACACCTGCTCGCAGAACGGGCTCGGTGCGGTAATAGTCCGCCATCATCGCCTTGATATCCCGTTCGATCGTCTCGGCACC
The DNA here is from genome assembly GCA_017396175.1 of Clostridia bacterium. Lineage (GTDB taxonomy): Bacteria > Bacillota > Clostridia > Oscillospirales > Acutalibacteraceae > RGIG1959. The sequence continues at coordinate 3,452 of JAFQMR010000002.1, read as the reverse complement.
GTCCTCGATGCCGTAAGCCGCTTGATAATGGCGTACGGCACTGCCCCAGCCCTGCAGCATCAGCGAATCCCGCTCACCGTACGCGGGCGTGATCCCGCGACTCTGAAGATAGCGCTGACCAACCGTTGCCCAACCGCCCATCGAATCGATCAACGTACCGTCCATATCAAAAATGGCGCCCCGCATTGTCATACCGTGTCGCTCCTTGTCCGTTTGTCCGTTTTTGTTACCATCCTACTCCAAAATACAGTCCTTGTCAAATTGCTGGATAATATTCGGCTAAAAGTAAAAAAATCGTCAAAGTCGCTATTGATTTTACAAACGTTTGGGACTATAATGGAGCACGGCTTAAATATTACCTATTTATTAAGACGCTGTGACGCGTTTTTGATATACACCGTCACGAAGGAGGTTTGCGAGATGCCTGTGGAACAAATTGTCGCGATTGTGATTTTCGTCATTATGTTTGCTCTTGTCATCACCGAAAAGATCGAAAAGCATATCACCACGCTCATCTGCGGAGCGGCTATGATGCTGTTCGTGTTCGGCTTTTGCATGGGCTGGAATTTTGAAATGATGTGGAGTGTGCTGAGCCTTGAATCGGTGACACACCTCGGCTTCTGGTACGGACACGCCGACCACGGTGCGGGTATCGACTGGGCCACCATCATCTTCCTTGCCGGTATGATGGTTATGGTCGAGGGCATGGCCAAAGCGGGCTTCTTCCGTTGGCTGTGTATGACGCTTGCCAAGCTCGTCAAATACAAGGTCCTTCCCATTTTCCTCGTCTTTATGGTGATGTCGGCGTGCCTTGCGATGTTCATCGACAGCATCACCGTGATCCTGTTCCTCGCCGCTGTCACCATCGAGCTGGCGCACCTGCTGAAATTTAACCCCGTGCCGATGATCCTCGCGGAGATCTTTTGCGCGAACCTCGGCGGCTCGGCGACGATGTGCGGCGATCCCCCGAACATCATCATCGGCTCGGCGCTCAACCTCTCGTTCTTTGACTTCCTGTCGAATACGGGCCTGATCGCCGCCGTATCGCTCGTGTTTATCGTGCTGTATTTCTACCTGTGCTTCCGCAAGCAATACGCGCAGGCGGGCAAGGATGTGGACGTGTCCTCGATGCCCGATCCCGCGTCGGTTATCACCGACAAGCGCGGCTTCTTTATAAGCATCGGCATCTTCCTCGTGGTCGTGGTACTCCTCATCACCCACTCCTCGACACAGCTCAGCGTCGCCACCATCGGTGTCGTATCGGCGGTGCTGACGCTTGTCGGCAGCCCCAAAAGCGCGGGACACATCTTAAAGCTCGTCGACTATAAAACCCTGCTGTTCTTCATCGGTCTGTTTATCGTGGTCGGCGGCTTGCAGAACACCGGCGTGCTGGATATCATTGCCGCGTGGATCAGCTCGATCTGCGGTGACAATTTGATGCTGATGATCGCGATCATCATCTGGATCTCGGGCATCGCCAGCGCCTTCATCGACAACATCCCCTTTGCCACCATTATGGTGCCGATCATCGAAACGCTTTCAGGCGGCAATGTACCGATGCTTCACACCCTCGCCTATTCGCTGGCGATGGGTACCGACATCGGCGGCTCGGCCACCCCGATCGGCGCATCGGCAAACGTTGTCGGCGTGTCGGTTGCTTCCAAAGCGGGTTATCCCATCGGCTGGGGACAGTATTGCCGCTATATGGCGCCTGCCACCTTGATCGTGATGACCATTTCCACCGTAGCGATCTGGCTGATGGCCGGTCTGCTGACATTCTAAAGGAGGTCGTTTCCTATGGCACAAGAGCAACTGATCATTTCCATCGGACGTGAGTTCGGCAGCGGCGGTCATCTGATCGCCGAAATGGTCGCCGAACATTTTCACCTGCCACTCTACGACTACAACCTGTTGCAGGAGATCGCCGCGGGCAAGAACATCGACGTTTCCAATCTGAAAAAATACGATGAGCTTCCCCGCCGTCGCTTCTTTCACCGCACCGTCAAGGGACATCACTCGTCCCCTGAGGTGAACATCGCCCAGATGCAGTTTGATTTTATCCGCCAAAAAGCGTCGGAGGGAGAATCCTTCGTCATCGTCGGCCGTTGCGCCGAGGAGGTGCTCAAAGGTCACGACGCGCTTGTCGCACTGTTCATCAACGGTGATCACGACAAGAAGCTCGAACGCATCAAAAAGCTTTACAACCTCAACCACGAGGATGCCGAGGCGCTGATGCAAACGACCAACCGCAAGCGCAAGAATTATCACAACCATTTCTGCACCACCAAGTGGGGCGATTCGCGTAACTATGAGCTGTGCATCAACGCCAGCCGCATCGGCTACGAGGAGACCGCCGAGATCATCGAAAGCTATATCTGCCACCGCTTTCCCGATCTCGATCTGGTGTGAGCAATTGACAATATGTAAAAAGACCGCTGTCCCGTTTCGGGACAGCGGTCTTTCTTTGTTTTTACAGTCAGACGGTCACATAATCCGGGAGCGGATAGGACGTGACGATGATATAGTGATCGGTGGATTCCGCCTCGGCGTAGGTGAAATCGTAGTTCGAGTATATGGGGCCCCAAGAGGCATCATCCCACGTGACGTCGGTCATCAGCCATTCGCCGTTCGCGTACACCACGTTCCAGATGTGGTTCGGAGTCTCTGTGCCGTCGTCGTTGCCCGTGACGCAGGCGCTGAGGATGCCCGCACGGTAAAGCAGATACTGATATGCGCGGGCGTAGCTTTCGCAGACACCGTAGCCCTCGAGCATCACGCCGATCAGCTCGTGCGGATAGGTCGAATAGCCCTCGTAATCATAATCGGCATTCTCGATCAGGCGGTCGTGGATCGTCTTGCGGCGTTCGTCGACCGAGCTCTCGTCGGACAGACCTTCAAGGTAGAACTGCGACGCTTCCTCAAGCTGCGCCAGCAGGTCATCAACCTCCGCCGCCGTCAGCGCATATTCCAGATTGATATAGCGCGAGGAATAGCTGAAGCTATTCGGGAGCCAGAACATCTCGGGGTGGTCATCGATCATATAACGAAGGATCTTCACGACCTCATTCGACGTCAGCGAGCACCCGGTGAAATACACCTTCGTGTCCAAATTGCGGACACCGGCCACCAGCAGATCATACGCCTTCGCCAGATCGCCGCCCTCGGCCACCAGCAGCTGACGGCCGTAATACTGAGACTCATCCAGCGGCGTCAGCGTCACCGTTACAACGGGCTCATCCACCTTCGTGGTAGTAGTTGTTGTAGTGGTCGTGGTCGTAGTCGTAGTGGTCGTGGTCGTAGTCGTAGTGGTCGTGGTCGTAGTCGTAGTGGTCGTAGTCGTAGTGGTCGTGGTCGTAGTCGTAGTGGTTGTAGTCGTAGTCGTGGTGGTCGTAGTCGTTGTTGTTGTGGTGGTAGTGGTTGTAGTAGTGGTAGTTGTAGTTGTGGTTGTGGTT
>JAFQMR010000049.1 GCA_017396175.1 Clostridia bacterium | reverse complement strand
TGTCGCTGGCCAACCAGTTCATCAACATTTTTCATATTTTCTGTATGGGTATCGGGATGGGCGCATCGGTGCTCGTGGCGCGTTATTTCGGTATGGGCGACAACGCCTCCCTCAAAAAGACCGTGACCATTATGGTGCGGCTTGTACTCGGGATGGCGGCTCTGTTCAGTCTGCTGACCGTCCTGCTGCCCGAAGGCATTATGCTTTTGTACACGGACGAACGCCCCATCATCGACTACGGTATCACCTACCTGCGGTATTCGTTTATAAGCTACGTGTTTTTGGGACTGTCGCTCACCTGCACCATTATTTTACGCAATGTCGGGCAGGTGCGCCTGCCGCTCTACACCTCCGTTGCCGCTTTTTTTATCAACGTCGGTGCCAATTACGTCTTCATTTTCGGAGCGTTCGGTCTGCCCGCGATGAACGTGGCGGGTGCGGCACTCGGCACGTTGGTCGCCCGTGTGTTTGAATTCGCCGTGATCTGCGGCTATGTGTTCTTCAAGGATCGGAAGATCGCCTTTCGCCTGCGCGATATCTTCGCCCCTGTCGGCAACCTGTGGCGGGAATACATCCGTATCAGCCTGCCCGTGCTGATCAGCGACGGCATCCTCGCCTTCGGCAACAACGCCGTTTCCATGGTCATCGGTCGCCTCGGAGACGATTTCATCTCCGCCAACGCCGTCACCGCCGTCACCCAACAGTTAAGCTCCGTGATGACCTCGGGCTTCGCGCAGGCAGGCTCCATTCTCACAGGGCACACCCTCGGTGAAGGCAAGCGCGACAAGGCGTACCGCCAAGGCTTTGCGTTCCTCGGCATCGGCTTTGTGTTCGGTGCGGTCGCGGCTCTCATCATTCTGCTGATCAGCGAGCCGATGATCGGGGCTTACAATCTGACCGACGAGGCACGCGCCATCACCCGCGAGCTGATGTGGTCGATCGCCGTGATCGTGCTGTTCCAGGCCACCAACAGCATTATGACCAAGGGCGTGCTTCGCGGCGGCGGAGACACCAAAATGCTGATGCTCACCGACAACGTCTTTCTCTGGGTTGCTTCCGTGCCGCTCGGTATCTTAGCGGGCCCCGTGCTTCACCTTCCCGCCTTTTGGATCTATTTTGCCCTGAAGATCGATCAGGTACTCAAGGCGGTGTGGTGTGTCTTCCGCTTAAAGGGTGGCAAATGGATCAAAAAGATCCGCTCAGGTAAGGAGATCGCCGAATCGTAAAAACCATCACAAAAAAAGACCGCAGAGCCGTTTTCACGGACTCTGCGGTCTTTTATTCGTTTTATTACACCGAGATCATTTCCAGCAACAGATCACGGGCATCGATGGTGCTGACGACGCCGTCCTTGTTCAGGTCGCCTGCCACGAGCGCCGCCGCCGAGAAGGCGTTTTCTTCCGTTACACTGCTGACCATCTTACGAACGTCGGTGGTGCTGGCTTCGCCGTTCTCATCGACGTCACCGCGCACGGCAAGCGTATATTCCGCGATCAAGGTGCCGCCGTTCATCACGCGGATCACCTGTCCCGTCTTGGCTTTCGCCGAATCGGTGATCTCTGTGCCGTTTTCATAAAGGTGGATGTAGGAGCTGTTCTCCATTTCGCCCTTCATCGTGCCGACGTTCAAAGAGGCGTTCGGTGTCAGAATGACGTCGCTTTCCTCGTCAAGCACATAGCGATCATTGTCGATGCGGATGGAGCCCGCCCAGGAATCGCTCTTTGTGACGCCGTCCTTGAAGTATTCAACGACAGGCGTGTTGCCCATCTGGCACGCGCTCACCGACACCCCGCCGTTGCCGCGAAGCTCGATGGACACTTCCTTGATGACGCTCTTGCCGTCCGCGGGAAGCACGTTGTTCCATTCGTACATACCGAGAATGTGCAAAGCACGGGTATACTGACCGTCCTTCAGGCCGAGCTCGGGATACTCCGTGAAGCCGAAGTGGTTGTAGTAGTCATCCACCAGCGACACACGGCGGTCGCCGTCCGACGTGGTGACGATCATCGAGATGTCGAAGTTGGTGCTCGCCTTCGCGGCGATGATCCAGTAGGGCATATACTGCGGCTCGAAAGTGATATTCGGGCGGAAGGTCACGTTGTAGCCGCCCGTGCCTTCTACCGTCAGCGTGCCGTTGTCGTAGGTGTAGGAGCCGGAAGCACCCGCCACGGGCGTTTGCGCCAGCGTATCGGGAATCATCGGATTCGCGTAATCCTGCACCGCCGTGAAGCAGACGGTATTCAGCTTGACGTACTGGTCGGTCTCGCCCACGACAAAGTATTTGATGGACTTGATGTTCACCACGCCGCTTGCGGGCATAGAGTAATGGCTGTAAAGGTAGTAGCCGACATTGCCGCGCAGGACATAGTCACCGGGGGCAAAGTCCGCGTCGGTGCCGTTGATGATCTGCGACAGACGCACCGAATGCTCCTCGGCATTCGCATCGAGGAACGTGATGTCGGCATTGAACTGCGCCGTAGCGGATGCCGCCACATTCAAATACGCGTATTTCGAGAGGTCGACGCTCGTCTCATAGGTAGCGGTCACCGACGGCCAGCCGTAGCCCTCGCCGCCCTTGTACATCGCAAGACCGCCCGTATAAGGATCGAAATACGGCCATACATAGTGGTCACCCTCTGCCGAATAGGCATCGGCGACGGTGTTATTGGAGGCGGGCATATATTCGGTCGTCTGCGGCCACTCGATCGCCTTCCACAGCGCGTGGAGCGAGCGATTCGCCCAGATGCCCGTGGTTTCGAACAGGAACTCGTAGCCGTCCTCGTCATACCAGCCCGCGAACTCAAAGCCTGCGCGGGTGGGGTCAGCGGGCTTCGTCGCATACTTGCCCTCCTCGACGGTCTGCTTTGCCACCGCCGAGCCGCCGCGGGAATCAAACGTCACCGTGTAGTTCTTCTGCATCACCTGATTGTTGATGACCGTACCCGTGCGGGACAGCAGGCAGAACCAGTCGAGCTTCAGCTTGCCCGTCGCGAGGTGCGACTGCGTAACCCACGCGTCACCGTTGCCCGTGCCGCGCGCCGAGGTCGGATAGCTGTCGTACACGTGGAAATAGTTCGTCGACGAGTCGTAGCCGACAATGGCGATAAAGTGACCGGGAACGTGACCGATCGCGACACCGCCGTTCTTGAGATGGTTCTTCAAGGTAGAGCTCGAGGAGCCCGCCCAGTATCCCTCATTCGTCGAGCCGCAGTCGACCGTAAAGCCGTACCGCTCGCCGTACTTCGCCTGCAGGCGCGGATAGATCGTCATACGATAGGTGCCCGCGTGCGTGTTGCCGGGGTTGTAGCCGCCGATGGAGTGTCCCCACGACGCCACCTCCGTCACGCTCATCGTGTTTCCCGTCAGGTAACCGACCGCGTTAACGATTGCAAACATACCGCAACCCGTGCGGTAAAGCGTGCCCTGCGAATCACCGTACACATAATTTTTCCATTTCGCCAGATCCTGACGCACCAGCGTTGTCGGCTGTACGGTGTAAGCACCGCCCGTCGGGACCGCCACGCTCATCATCGCAAACAGCATCGACAGCACAAGCACGAGCGACAGCATTTTTGCCGCCGCCGAACGCATTGTCTTCATACCGTTCTACCTCCTACTTATCCAGTATTCTATTGTTCATTATAATAATATTTGCTTTCAAAGTCAACCGATTTTGTACAACATCCGCAAATCTGCGTGTTTTTGTGCATTTCTCCCGCTTGTCACGGATCACTCTTTATGCTATACTGATAACAGAATCCCATCGAAAAGGAGATTGTTTATGACTCATACGATCCGTAGCTGTACGGCACTGCTTGCGATGGTTGCCGTCCTGCTGACCGCCTTTGGTCTGTTCACAACCGCTCCGTCGGTGTCCGCCGCCAAGATCGGCGACCTGAACGCAGACGGCAAGCTGACCACCACCGACGTGCGCCTTTATCTGAAATCGCTTATCAGCGGCGGCGGCCTGACCGCCTCCCAGCAAAAGATCGCCGATTACGACGGCGACGGTGTCATTGATACCACCGACTCCCGCACCATCCTGCTGGATACCATCAGCGGCAGGGCGAACGAGGTGATCCGCGGCTTCTGGATCCCCTATATGGAGGTTGCCGATCTCATCTCCTCGGGCAACGTCGCAACTGCGAAATCGAAGATCGACGCCTGCTTGCAGGATTGCGCCGACAAGGGGGCAAACACGGTGTATTTTCACGTGCGTGCCAACAACGACGCGTACTACAACTCCTCCGTCTATACCCCCACCTCCAAGACCAAGACCTTACTGAATGCCGGCTTTGATCCGCTCGCCTACGCGGTGGAGCGCTCCCACGCCCTCGGTATGAAGATCGAAGCGTGGATCAACCCCTACCGCATCGGCACCTCGATCGCCAACGTCAAATCGTCGAACTATTTCAAGTTCGGCTCGCTGTACTACTACGTGCCGAGCAGTGCCGACGTGCAGGATCTGGTGGTGCGCGGCGTGCGTGAGGTGGTGCAGAACTACGACATTGACGGCGTGCAGTTCGACGACTATTTCTACCCGCGCGACTCCGTCAGCACCACGGCGGCGGAATCGTTTGAGCAGGCGGATTACACCGCCTATAAAAACGGCGGCGGCACGCTGGCGGTTGCCGACTGGCGCCGCTACGTGGTGCATCAGCTGGTCGCAAAATGCTATGCCGCCTGCCACGAGCGCGAGGGCTGTGTGTTCGGCATCAGCCCCTCTTGCGACTTCGAAGCAAACTACGACAGTATGTATGCGGACGCCGCATTCTGGGCGAAAAATCCCGGCTACGTCGATTATCTTGCGCCCCAGCTCTACGTCGGCTATAACCACGCGTATACGCCCTTTGCGGAATGCCTTGCCGACTGGGATGCGCTGACGCGCCACGGACGTGTCAAGATGGTCGCGGGACTGGCACTTTACAAAACAGGCCTGCTGGACGATACGTGGGCAGGCACCAACGCGCGGTACGAATGGCTCAACAATAACAATATGATGGCGCGTCAGGTCGCTACCACCAAGACTATGCACTGGGACGGCGTCGCCTACTACAGCCACCAATCCTTCACGGTGGACTCCACCCGCAACGCCACGGTGGCAAACGCGGATATGGCCTCCGCCACCGAAGCGTGGCTCACGTTTCAATAAAGACAGAAAGCAGGATACCGCACGGTATCCTGCTTTCCTTTTTATGTCCGTTAAAACGCCGTGCACTCGCGGCAAACGGTCCAGCCGTCTCCCTCCCGATGGCAGATCACGTGATACGCTTTTCCGTCCACCAGAAAGGTATAATCGATATCGTTATTCCACAGGGCATACCCCGTCAAAAGAACCGTCGATCCTTCCTTGTAGATATCGCTGTCGGTCAGATACGCGTACGCCGACGGATACGGCTCCTGTGTCTTGACCGCTCCCAGCGCCGTATATATAATTCCGAGAAACCCTGCGGTAATGCACAGCACCGTCACCCCTGCCGTACGCACACGCTTTTTCGCCGTGGCGTCAAACAGCGGTTGTTTGTCGGAGGACGGTTCCGCGATCACCCGTGTGTCCGACAGCCGTTCCCCGAGACTCCGTCCCGTCAACAGCAGCACAAGACCGTCAAGTGGGAACAAAAAGATAAAGAAGTTTTTGACGATCGTCTGTTTTAATGACGGCTCGTCCCCGCTGCGGGCATCCACCGTCCGCAGCTTCAGCAGCCGCTTTCCGAGGCCGGGACCGTGAAACAAATAGTCCCGCAAAAAGATGCCGACAACGATCGCCACCGCAATCAGCGCACCGAGCACGATC
>JAFQMR010000001.1 GCA_017396175.1 Clostridia bacterium | reverse complement strand
TGCTCCTGCGCGGCTATCAGCCCGACCTGCCTGTTTTTGATGAACCGATTTACTTCGACAACCCGAACGACCCGCTCGCCTATCTCTTGGTGTTCAAGGATACGGACGGTAACGTCCTCGGCACGCTGTCCCGCTTTGCGGCGCACCCCGACATTGCCGTGCTGTTCGAATCCCACGGCATTGCCGATTACAAATTCAACTTCGACTGGCCCGGCTACCTTTGCGAGGATATGGAAGAGGCGTTCGATGCCCCGGCGATGTACATCAACGGCCCCTGCGCGAATCTCGCGATGAAAAAGGGCTTTGAAGGCTTTACGACCTATGAGACATCGGCGGCGGAAGCCAAACGCGTCGGCGATCTTCTCGCTGACTTCCTGCTGGATGCCCGCAAAAGGAAGGTCACCCCGCTCGGCAACCCCGACAACTGCCGCACGGCACGCTACGAGATCAAGCTGCCTCTGCGCGATTCGCTCCCCCGCTCCCACGCGGAATGGAGCGATGAGAAAAAGGCAGAGGGTGAAGCCGCCGCCGAAACGGCGATGCGAAACGCCATCGACGCAGGATGCCCCGCCCACGAGATCAAATCGCTCATCGATGACCGCTACCACGCGACCTATATGCCGATGTATCTCAACCGCACCTGTATGTTTGACGACGAGGTGCTTGCCTCCCGCGAGGCACCTGTCGACTTTAATGTTCTGCAGCTCGGCGATTACCTCTTTATGGGTGTCCCCGGCGAAAGCATGGTGGAGATGAGCCACTGGATGCGCGGCACGTTCACGGGTGTGAAAACCGTTACGCTCGATCAGGTCAACGGCTACTACAGCTATATGGCCACCCCCACCTCGCTGACACTCGGAGGCTACACCTACTGGTACAGCTGGGTAGGTCGTGACGCGATCCCGACTCTGAAAGAAGGCATCGTCAAGGCGATGGATGATTTCACGGGTTGCAACGGATGAACATAACAGCATTTGTCTCCTCACATTATGAGGAGCTGATAACCCTTATAAAAACACTGGCGGTGATCCCCGCCCCCTCGCATCACGAAGAGCGGCGGGCGACCTTCTGCCGCGATTGGATGCGAAAGTATATCGCCGACAACGCGTTGATCGACGAAGCGAACAACGCCGTCTGCGAGCTCGGCGATCCCGATGCACCCGCCGTTTTGCTGATGGCACACACCGATATCGTGTTTGATGAAACGGTAGAGCTTGCCGTCACCGAGCGTGAGGGACGCTTATATTGTCCCGGCATCGGCGACGACACCGCACACGTGGCGATTCTGCTTATGTGCGGACAATATCTTGCCTCTCAGCCTCTCCCGAAGGGCGTGCGGTTTATTCTTGCCGCCAACACCTGCGAGGAGGGCGAGGGCAACCTGAAGGGATGCCGCGCCTTAATGGCACGCTACGGCCCACAGCTTTCGGAGGTCATCACGCTGGATGGCTACCTCGACACGCTCAATGACCGCGCAGTCGGCTCCAAGCGGTATCGGATTGCCGTGGATACGGCAGGCGGACATTCCTTTCGCGATTTCGGCCGTGACAACGCGATCGCCGTTGCGGCGGAGCTGATCGGGGTGCTGTCCGCCGCCCCGCTCCCCTCTGAGCATATCACCACCTTCAACTTCGGATGCATCGAGGGTGGCACAACAGTCAACAGCATTGCCTCGCATTGTGAGTTCACCTACGAATTCCGCGCGGATCACAGCGACAACCTGCGATATATGACCGCCCGCTTCGAGGATACACTTCGTCCCTTCGCCGAGCGTGTCCGTCTCACCGTCACCGACCTCGGTGTGCGTCCCTGTGCCGACGGTGTCGATCCCGCACGGCAGGAGCGGTTGATCGCCCGCACAGAAGCGGCGTTTGAGGGCATCACCCACCTGCGCCGTTACCCCGCCTCCACCGACGCAAACCTTCCGCTGTCGATGGGGATCCCCGCTGTGTGCATCGGCTGTGTACGCGGAGGCGGTGCGCACACAGAAGAGGAATACATCGAGTCTGCAAGCCTCAAAGACGGACTCACCGCCGCTCTTCGTCTGGCGGCGTCGTACCTGAAGGACAGTGATATACGGCCGAACGGCCGTGTGATATGGCCGCTTCGCGACCGTGATATTCACGCTGACGCGTGAGTGATATATCGTCCTGCGGACGATGTTATGGTGTGCCCTAAAGGGCACGGATTGTAAAAAAGCGAGCCGTGAGGCTCGCTTTTTGTGTTGGACAAGGCGAACGCTTCTCCTTGAGGAGAAGCCCTTCGTAGGCGGTGCTTTCGTGTCCCCTACACCGCACATTCAAAATCGGACACAAACCCAAACCAACCGCCGTAGGGCGCGCAGACTCTGCGCACCGCAACACAAGAGCAAACGCTAACTGTGGGGGGATTTCTCACAGTGAGCGTTTTTTCATACAGTATTAGTTGCTTTTGTATTTATCCATCTCTAAAAGGATCTTGATGATCTGTTCCTGTTCTTCCTGACTTTTGGTTAATAAAAACTCATAGCATTCCAACGGCACATTCCGTGCGGCCGTATTTTCACCGCCAAGGTTTTCGAAAAGCTTGGATAAGGATACCTGCAGTGAGGATGCGATTCTATCAATACTTTCCAGTGTTGCGTTCTTTTCTCCGCGTTCCAGCTGACCGATATACGTCGGGTGACATCCGGCCAGTTCCGCCAGCTTTTCCTGACTCAAACCGCGTTGCGTCCGATAATTGCGGATACGCTGACCGATAATTTTTGCCAGATCCTTCACGAAACCACCCCCCTGTGATATAGTCTATAAATATCGGTTCGATTATTCCACAGACTATTGATATTGATAAGCCGAGGGTATATACTATAAGTATCGATTTTACGGTTGTTTATATTTATAGTATCTTACGGGGGCGGTGGAGCAATGAACAGATGTCACACTTGCTGTGTTTTCGGTCATAGATCCGTAACCGAAAGCCCGCAGCTGTACAAAACACTTTACAACACGATTGAAAAAATGATTGTGAACGATCACGTGGACACCTTTCTTTTCGGTAGCAAGAGTCGCTTTAACGATATTTGCCATTATGTCGTAAAGCAAATAAAGGAAAAACACCCCCAAATAAGACGGATTTATGTACGGGCGGAATATCCGCATATCAGTGAACAGTATAAAAATTATCTTTTAGAGCAATACGAGGATACGTATTATCCCGAGAGGATCCTCGGTTCAAACCGATCCGTCTATATTGAGCGCAACCGTGAAATGATCAATAACAGCCGATTCTGCATTGTGTATTATGACAAACAACAAGCACCGACCAACCGAAAGAGCGGAACCCGCATTGCTCTTGATTACGCCGTCAAAAGCGGAAATCGTATCATACAGTTCCCACTTTTGTAACGGTGTTTTTTTGATAAATCTTGATTCTTTCGACAAAATACGCTATACTGTAACCATCAATATCCCATCAAGGAGGAGTCGCCGTGAATTTTCTGGAAGAACGTATCGTGAAAGACGGTGTCATCAAGGAGGGCAATGTCCTGAAGGTGGACAGCTTTCTGAACCATCAGATGGACATCGAACTGCTTGACCGCATCGGTGCCGAATTTAAAGCGCGCTTTGCAAGCCATCCCATCAACAAGATCCTCACCATCGAGGCCTCGGGCATCGGCATTGCCTGTATGGTGGCGCGACACTTCAACGTACCTGTCGTCTTCGCCAAAAAATCCAAAACCATCAATTTGGATGACGATGTTTACACAGCGGAGGTAGAATCCTTCACTCACCGTTGCAAGAACACGGTCGTCGTGTCCAAGAAGTTTCTCTCCCCCGATGACCACGTGCTGGTGATCGACGATTTTCTCGCGAACGGCTGTGCACTGCAGGGACTTCTCTCCATCCTGCACGCCGCGGGAGCCACCGTTGAGGGCATCGGCATCGTGATCGAAAAAGGCTTCCAGAACGGCGGACGCACCATACGCAACCTTGGCTATCATCTCGAGTCTCTCGCCATCATCGATAAGTTCAACGACGACGGCACGCTCACCTTCCGCGAGCAATAAACCGAACAAGAAACCAGCGGTATCGAAGACCACTTCGATACCGCTGGTTTTGTTTATATGATCAGCATTCGGTTTTCCAGAAATAACACGAATAGGGCGCAAGCTCACTGCCGCCGCCGAAATCGTGCGTCTCGCCTGTCAGCAGATCCACCCCGCGTCCCGCCCGCGCATCAAAGTGCGCACAGAAGGGGGTGCCCGCCGCATTGACCGCTACGATCACGCGCTCACCGTCGCACTGCCGTTCAAAGACGAGCTGTCCCGGTTGGACGAGCAGCTGCTTGTAGCTGCCGCGGCAAAGCGCAGGGCTTTCGCGTCTCGCCTTCGCCGCCGCACGGATCACCTCGGTCAAGGCATTCTGCTCGGGGGCTTCAAAGCACGGACGGAGCGCGGGATCGCCCTCCGCCTTCGCCGCCTTTGCGCCCCATTCACTGCCGTAATAGAGGCACGGTGTGCCGGGCATACCGAACAGCAAGCCATAGAGCGCCGGCAGCTGACGTGCATCCTCCAGAATGGAGGCGACGCGCGACACGTCGTGGTTGTCGACAAAGCTTAAAAGCGTCTTGCCCGTGTAGAGGCACCACGAATCGGGGCCGAACTGGCGGTGCAGGCTGTAGCCGATCTCGTGCATATTCATACAGTTGAAGCTGGAATACAGCCCCTTGTAGCATTCGTAGTTGGTCACGGCATGGCAGGCGTTGTCATTCATAAAGCGGTTGTAATCGCCGTGGAGCGTCTCGCCGATCAGCACAAAGTCGTCTTTCAGCGACGATGTGAAACGGCGAAGCTCCGACAAAAATTCGGGCAACAGCGAATACGCCACGTCGAGGCGCAGACCGTCGATCTGATAGTCGTTCACCCACGAACGGATCGCCTCAAACAGATGCGCTTTCACGTCCCCGTTCCACAGATTGAGCTTTACCAGTTCGTAATGCCCCTCCCAGCCCTCATACCAGAAGCCGTCGTTGTAGGGCGAGTTGCCGTCAAAGGAGATCCTGAACCAATCCTTGTAGGGACTGTCCCACCTTTTCTCCTGCACGTCACGGAACGCCCAGAAGCCGCGTCCGACGTGGTTGAACACACCGTCGAACACCACCTTGAGTCCCCGCTCATGCAGACGGGCGGTCAATTGACGCAGATCCTCGTTGGTGCCGAGGCGGCTGTCCACCTTAAAATAATCCCGCGTGTCATAGCCGTGCGCGTCGCTCTCGAACAACGGGTTGAGAAGCACCGCCGTCACGCCGAGCGAGCAGATATGATCGATCCAGTCCTCGATCTTCGAAAGACGGGAGGCCGTCTCCCCGTGATTTTCAAGCGGCGCTCCGCAAAAGCCGAGCGGGTAGATCTGATACAGTACTGCATTCTGAAGCCACATAAATGATTGCCACCTGCCGTAAAAAGGATACTCCTATTATACGGGAAAACCATCCTCCCTGTCAACGCGGATGACTTGAAATCCGCAAAATAATTTGGTATGATTAGGGCAGAATGTACTATAGATTTAAGGAGTCTTTTCTGTGCCGAGTCTGATTATCCGCGACCGTTCGTGTTACAAAAAAGCCTTTGCCATCGCCGTACCGATCGCTCTTCAGGGCTTGATCACCTGCGGCGTCAACGTGATGGACACCGTGATGGTCGGCTCCATCAACCAGACAATGCTGTCGGCGGTGTCGCTGGCCAAC